>CALATR010000320.1 GCA_937891875.1 uncultured Pseudomonadota bacterium
CAGGTCGTCGTCGTCGTCGTCCATGTCGTCCACGTCGTCGTCGTCCATGTCGTCGTCGTCAATGTCGTCGTCGTCCATGTCGTCGTCGTCGTCCATGTCGTTTTCGTCGTACTCGTCGTCGTCCTCGCAGCCCGATCCGGAGTCGGTGTCGTCCGTGCTGGTGCTGTCGACCCCCCGGGCGAGGGCCGCGTCGAGGGCGCTGACCGAGGTGTCGACGCCGCAGGCGACGGTGAGGCCAGCGAGGAGCGCGAGGATGGCAGGCAGGGTCCGGGTCATGATCATCTCCAGTCGTTGGGGGGGCCCGTCGGTCGGGCACTGGAGACTTCGACTTCGTACTGGCGCTGCTTCACCCAGCCGGTCCCAAAGCGTGCTGGCGCTCCAGTACACTTCGCCGATGACACCCGCTTACACGGGTTGAAGCCAGTGCGGATGCTCCTACAAGTGTACTGACGATGGCCGATCTGCCCGCCCCCACCGCCTACCTGGACCACCGCGCCTTCCTGCGCGACTGGTTCGACGCGAAGAAGTCGCAGAACAAGCGCTTCTCCCACCGGGCGTTCGTGCGGCGGACCGGGCAGAAGTCGCCGAGCCTGCTGGCGGACGTGATCGCTGGGCGCCGCAACCTGACCGCGGACGGCCTCGAGGGCTTCATCACGGCCCTGGGTCTGTCCGGCAACGAGGCGGAGTGGTTCTCCGATCTGGTCGCCATGCACCAGGCCGAGTCCACCGAGGAGCGCGCCGCGGTGCTCGACCGCCTGCTCTCTCGCCGCCACTTCCGCGACGCCCACCGGCTCGAGGGCGCGAGCCTGCGCTACCTGTCGCACTGGAGCTACGCCGCCGTGCATGAGCTTGCCGCATGTGAAGGGTTCGAGGCGGATCCTCACTGGATCTCACGCACCCTGCGGCCCCGGATCCCGGTCGATCAGGCCCGGGAAGCCCTCGATGTGCTGTGCGAGCTGGGCCTGCTGGTGGAGGGGCCGGACGGGGCGCTCACCCAGGGGCAGGGCACGCTGGTCACGCCTCATGAGGTCCAGTCCTTCGTCGCCCACCGCTACCACCAGGGCATGATCGCCCGCGCGGCGGAGGCGGTGGAGACATTCGCTTCGGAAGAGCGGCACTTCTGCGCGGTCACGGTCGCCGTGCCGCGCAGCATGCTCCCCGAGCTCAAGACCGAGCTGGACCGGGTCCAGGAGACCCTGCTGTCCCGCTGCGACAGTGCCGATTCCCCGGCCGAGCAGGTCCTGCAGATCAACCTCCAGCTCTTCCCCCTGTCCGCCCCCACTCGGGAGACCCCATGAGCCGCTTCCTGCTCCTCACCACAGCGCTCGGCCTGTCCGCCTGCATGGGCCCGGCCGGCAGCGGCACCGCGGTGGGCAACCCGCCGAGCGCGCTGCTCCGCACCGCCAGCAGCGCGGCCATCGAGCTCGCCGAGGCAGAAGTCCAGGGGGCGTTCCTGGAGATCACCCCCTGCGACGCACGCGAGCCCGTCTCGACGCTGGAGCTGGGCGACGTGGACCTGGTGGAGGCGCCCGAGTTCACCCTGCCGGCGGTGCAGCCCTGCGGCGCGACCCTGCTCGCGGATCGCATGGAGCTCGAGGCCTTCGAGGACACCGTGCACGAGCTCGAGATCGAGGTCATGAGCGTGGAGATCGACCTGGGGCCGACCCTGCAGACCCTGTCGTCGGGTCAGCCGCTGACCGGCGCCCACATCCTCGAGCTGGGGCAGCCGGACTGGCTGGTCGACCTGCGCGACCCGGTGAGCGAGGAGGACGTGATCATCACCCCCGACGATCCGCGCCACGCGCTGCTCCAGCAGGCGCTCGGTGGCGAGTCGGCCCTGTGGCGCGACCGCGACGAGAGCGCCGAGGTCGAGGATCCGGAGCGGGACATGCCGGTGCTGGCCGCCTGGGAAGAGGCGGTCGAACCTCGTTGATTCCGGATCTCGACCCATCGGGGCCGCAAGCCCCTCTCAGCGGGAGAAGCAGGCGCCGTCTCCGGAGCAGATCGCGTTCACGACGCCCTCGCCGTCCCACCACAGGTCGTTGACGCCGGACACGTCGACCCGGGTGTTGCGCTGGTCGCCCCGGCCGACGTCGACCGAGATCAGCTGCAGCCAGGTGTCCTCCAGCAGGTTGAACGCACCGCCGGACGCGACCCGGTTGCCGGTGACGACGGAGTCGGAGACGGTCAGCACGGCTCCGGGTCGCACGTTGACCAGGCCCTCGGGCGCGATGTTGTCGCGCAGGGTGGAGCGCTGGATGGCGACCTCGTCGCGGATGTGGATGCGGCCGTCGAGCCCGTCCACGGTCAGGGCGGACAGGGTCAGGTTGCCCTCGCCACCGGCAAGGGTTGCCTCGGTGTTGCCCTGCACGGTGAGGTCGACCACCCGGGTGTCCCGGCGGGACTCGAAGGGGCGGAGGTCCAGCTCCATCCCGGTCTCTCCGATGAAGGACGTGCCGGTGAAGCGGAAGCCGTCGCCGGGTCGGAGGGTGATCTCCCCGTCGACGACGAGGGAGTTGGACACCTGGCCACGGCCCTGGATCGTGACGTCCGCCCCGCGGGTCTTGAGGTCCACCAGCTCGATGGCCCCGAGGCCGGAGCGATCGCCTGCGCCCAGCTGCAGCATCGGGACGGCGCCGGCCTCGGAGACCACGGTCAGACCCGAGCCCTGGATCCGGTCCACGGCGAGCACGATGACGTACTCGGCGCCGCCGAGGTTGACGTCGCCCAGGGTCACGACCCGCGGCCCGGCCAGCTGCACCTGCACCCCCGGCTCGGCGTCGATGTGGAAGAGGGTGATCTCGCCCGCGCTGGTCTGATCGGCGAACAGGGTGCCGACCAGCCTGGCGTCCTCGATGTGGATGTCGGTGCCGCCCTGATCGTAGAAGTAGAGGTCGCGCAGGGTCAGATCCTGCAGGACCAGGTTGCCCTGAAAGCCAGGAGCAAAGGGCTCTCCAGTTGAAGCGACCGCGGTCGCGAGGCTCGGGTGGATGCCGAGGATGGTGAGCGTGTCCACGCTGTCGGGCACGTCCAGGGGGGCCAGGTCGTGCTCGCCGCCGCAGATCTGCACCTCGGTGGTCCGGCCCGCGCCCTGCAGGGCGGCGTTCAGATCGTCCACCCGGACGCCGTCGACGTAGGTGAGCCCGAGCTCGGTCGTCTGGGGGTCGCAGTCGTCATCGATGAGGTTGCAGCGCTCTTCTGCGCCCGGGCGGATCGTGGGATCCTGGTCGTCGCAGTCCCCGCCGTCGGCGATCCGCCCGCCCTCGGGGCAGCCCACCTGGGCGGTCGTGCTGTCGCCGAACCCGTCGCCGTCGGCGTCGATGTAGGAGATCTGGCTGGAGCAGTCCCCGGGCCCACCCCCGCCGGCGAGCGGCAGCACGACGACCTCGACCGGCCCGCAAGCCAGCGCGAGGAAGGGAAGCATGGCGAGGTGGCGCATGGGGGGGGCTCCGCGAAGGGGGAAGTGTGACCGGCGGGGCAGGGGTTGTCGAGGGGGACGAGACAGAGCTCGGGGGCGGGGCGGCGTCCTGGACGGGGTGGTGATGAGGGGCCAGGAGGAGGCACTCGAATCGGGAGGCGTGGGTTGCAGAAGCTAGTCGGGGCCCATCGGTGGCGGATCCGCCGATCCGGGGGAGTACGGGGGTCTGTGAGAATCCGGGGAATCCGGGTCCGGGGGTCAGGACGTGAGACGTTGGACTTCGCATCGCGAGATGCAACCCCTCTCGTCCTGACCCCGTCAGGAAACGAAGTGGGCCACTGTCGGGGCGAGATGCAACCTCTCTCGTCCTGACCCCGGGGGCCCCGGGGGCCCGGGGGCCCCGGGGGCCCAACGTCGGCGGTGCGGATCTCACACCTGTCGGCCTGACCCCAGATCCGCAGATCCGGTTAGACCCCGGCCCGCACCTGGAGTCCCCCCCATGCTGACCACGCTCATGATCTCGCTCCTGACGACCTCATCTGCCACGGCCGGGGAGGGGATGTGGCTGCCGGAGCAGCTGCCCGAGGTGGCGCCGGCGTGGGAGGGGAAGGGGCTTCGGATCCCGGCGGACAAGCTGGGTGATCCGCTGGGACAGCCCCTGGGGTCCATCGTGACGATGGGCTTCTGCTCGGCCTCGTTCGTGAGCGAGGACGGGCTGATGCTGACCAACCACCACTGCGTCGAGGGCTTCCTGCAGCAGAACAGCTCCGGCGAGAAGAACCTGCACAAGGACGGCTTCGTCGCCGGCTCCCGGGCGGACGAGCTGTCGGTCGGTCCGGGCGGCAAGGTCGCGGTGGTCGAGTCGATCACCGATGTGACGGCCAAGGTGCTGGCGAAGGTGGGCCGGCGCACGAAGGACGCCAAGCGCGAGCGGCTGATCGACGAGGCGGAGAAGCGCCTGGTCGCGGAGTGCGAGCGGGAGCGGGACCGGCGCTGTCGGGTGGCGAGCTACCGCGGGGGCGCCGAGTTCCGCCTCATCAAGGCCTTCGAGCTGTCCGACGTGCGCATCGTCGCGGCCCCTCCCATGGCGATGGGGCAGTACGGCGGCGAGATCGACAACTGGATGTGGCCGCGGCACGGCGCGGACTTCGCGGTCCTGCGGGCGTACGTCGCCAAGGACGGGACTGCAGCGGACTACTCGGTGGACAACGTGCCGTATCGGCCGAAGCACCACCTGACGGTCGACTGGACTGGCGCCGAGCCCGACAGCTTTGTCATGGTCGCCGGCTACCCCGGCCGCACCTCGCGCCACGCCCGCGCCGAGAGCCTGCGCTGGTACGCAGAGGACTACCTGCCCACCCGCCAGGCGCTCACCAGGGAGGTCCACGACCTCCTGCTGGACCACGCGTCTCGCGACCCCGACGCCGAGGCCCGGCTGGGCGCTGCGATCTCGAGCCTGGCGAACGGCCTGAAGAACGGCGAGGGCCTGCTCGACGGGCTGCGAAAGGGCGGCCTGATCGCGGACAAGCAGCGGCGGGAGGCCGAGATCCTGGCCTGGGTGGACGCGGATCCCGCCCGCAAGAAGCGCTGGCGCGCGGACCTCGACGCCCAGCTCGTCCTGATCGAGGAGGGGCAGCGCGACGCCACCCGCGAGCTCTACGCCTCCTGGATCGGCCGCGGCGCCGATCTGCTCGCGGTCGCCCGCCGCTCGGTGCGCTGGGCGGAAGAGCGGGAGAAGAAGACCGACCTCGAGCGGGACTCCGGCTACCAGGACCGCGACCGCGAGCGCATCGAGGCGGGGTTCAGCAAGCTCGACCGCAGCCTGCACCTGACCTCCGACCGCGACGTGCTGGCCCTGGTGCTGGGGCACTACGGCAAGCTCCCCGACGAGCAGCGGATCCCCGAGTTGGACGCCTTCATCGCCGATCTCGGCGGCGTCGACAAGACGCTGGACGCGCTCTACGACAAGCCTGCCCTGGCGACCAGCCCCGCCCGCCTGGCCCTGCTCGACCAGGACCTCGCCACCCTGAAGGCGTCGGACGACCCCTGGGTGCGCATGGCCCTTGCGATGGAGGCGTGGTCCAAGCCCCGCCGCGAGGAGAAGCGCGCCCGGACCGGCGCTGGCCTGCGCCTCGGTCCCAGCTGGTACGCGGTGCTCGAGGCCTACGCCGCCGAGCAGGACCAGATCCTCTACGACGATGCCAACTCCACCCTGCGGGTCAGCCTGGGTGTCGTGAAGGGCTACTCCCCCGAGGACGGGCTGTGGGCGGTGCCCCAGACCACCGCGTCGGGCTTTGCGGCCAAGGCCGGTCCGCCGCCCTTCGACGCGCCAGCGCACATGGTCGCTGCGGCCCGAGACGGGCGATCGAGCCGCTTCTTCGACGAGGCCCTCGGCGACGTTCCGGTCGACTTCCTCACGACCCTGGACACCACCGGAGGCAACTCGGGCTCCGCGGTGCTCGACGGGGAGGGGCGTCTGGTCGGCCTGCTGTTCGACGGCAACTACGAGAGCATCGCCGCCGACTGGGTCTACCAGGCCGCGGTCAACCGCTCCATCTGTGTGGACGTCCGCTGGGTGGGCTTCACCCTGCAGCAGATGGACGGCGCGGGATGGATCCTCGACGAGCTCGGGTTGCCCGCCAAGTAGGAGGGCTCTTGCAGGTCATCGCCGCGCCACCGGCACCGCGTACTCGATGACCGAGTCGGGCGAGGTCGGGTGCCAGCGGGCCCCGTAGATCTCGAGGTCCGGAGCAGTGGTGTGGGTCCAGCCGTCCGATCCGGCGAGCCAGGTCCCATAGACGTAGTTCACGGTGTGGTCGAGATCGGCGGTCGGCCCGCGGTGCTCGAACACGGCCCAGGTGCTGGCGGGGATCGTGTCCCGGACCATGCGCTGGGGTGGGTCCACGTCCGGGGGGACCTCGGCGCACGCCAGATAGGTGAGCTCCTCGCTGTCGGGACGAGCGCGGATGAGTCCGAAGCAGGCCTCGCGCGGCCCCGGCAGCTCGGCCAGGCGGGGCAGGAAGGCGTCCCACAGGGCGGGGATGCGCTCCGCAAGGTCGTTCTTCTCGGAGTCGACGCCGTAGTAGTGGGTCGACAGCCCGATCACGGCCTGGGCCCCTCGCTCGACGATCCGGGGCTCGCGGGTGACGCCATCGCGCAGGTGTGCGAGATAGCTTGCGTCGATCCCTACCTTTTCGACGAAGAGGCGCCGCCGCCCAAGGCTCCGGTAGCGGCCGGGCGGCAGGCCGTAGGCGCGCTTGAAGGCCCGGGTGAACGCCTCCTGGGAGGAGAAGCCGGCGTCCATGGCGAGCTCGATGAGGGGCGTGTCGTCGTGGAGCAGGCGATCGGCGGCGCGGGCGAGGCGACGGGCGCGCACGTAGGTCATCAGCGTCTCTCCGGTCAGGGCGCGGAAGGTGCGCTGGAAGTGCCAGTGGCTCATGGCGCCGGCCCGGGAGACCGCGGTGAGCGGGAAGTCCTCGTCGAGGTGGGCCTCGACGAAGTCCACGCCCCGCTGCACCTGGTCGAGCACACTCACGCAGCACCCTCCGGAGTCGCGAAGAAGCCGCTCATCGCGACCAGCCGGTCGTCTTCGAACTGCCCGTAGCTGATCCCGTCGCCGACCACCTGCCCGTCGCCGTCCACCATGTCCCAGGTGGCGATGCTGCGCCCGTGGTGGAACTGGAAGTGGGTAGTACGGAACCACCCACCCGGGATCTGCTGGTGGAAGGCGGTCATGTAGCCGATCAGCTGGTCGTGGCCGTGGGTCTGGATCAGGGGGTCGGTGTAGACGCAGTCGGGCCTCGTGGCCTCGGTGAGGATCTGGCGCTTGTCCGCCTCGCTAGCGCTCTTCCAGGCGGAGGCATAGCGCTCCCACAGGTCGCGGGCGGCGGTCTCGTCGAGGGACATGGGGGCTCCAGGGGATGGGCTCGGAAGTGAGCCTGCCGAGGGTAGGGGTTGTCCCGGCGTAGTTCTTGACTCTGCGTGCGGAGTTCGTCGGGCGCGCTCCAGTACGCACCGGAATGGGCCGAAGAGGAGGGCAGGGCGCCTGGCGCCCGAGGGAGAGTCGATGCAGCTCCGGTACCAGACCGCGTCTCCTCACTGCCGAAAGACCCTCGCTGCCCTGCGGATCCGACGCGACGACGTCGAGATCATCGAGACCTCGGACACGACCGACCGCCGCGCGCTGCTCCACGCGGAGCCCCTGCTGACGACCGAGCGCGGTGCCTTCACCTCCGCCGCCTCCATCCTCGCCGAGCTCGAGAGCCACCGCCGGGTGCTGCTGCCGGCCCGCATCGAGGACCAGGTGGGCGCGCTCGACCGCATGCTCGACCTGTACCTGCTGGAGCCTGCGCTCACGATGGCCGCCGAGCCCCGGACGCCGGCCTCCGTCGGCGCCGTCTACACCGTCATGCGCGCCCTCGACCTCGTGGCCGATCGCCTGTCGGACGGACGGCGCTTCCTGCTCGGCGACACCCTGACCCTGGCCGACCTCACCGCGGTCATCGGCGCGACAGACGCAGGCCGGCAGGGGGTGCCGCTGCCCCGCTCGATCGCCGCATACACCCGCCGCGCCGCCCTCATCCAGCCGATCGGCGAGATCGTCGCCGAGGCGGACGCGTGGTTTGCGCTGGTCGAGGCGGCCGAGGCCGGACGCACCGCGCTCGCAGCATAGGGTTAGGCGCGCGGGGTGAAGCCGCCCCTCCGTGCCCTGCTCGCCTTCGTCGTGTCCGTGCTGGCCCCACCCGCTGGCTGGATCGTCGCCGGGCGCCCGTCCATCGCCTGGGCCTGGCTTCTGGTGCCGGCGCTGCTGTTTGCGGTCCGCCTCGGACCCGGCCTGCGCTGGGTGCCCCTGTGGCTCCACGATCCCGTCGTGCTGGCGACGCTGGTGCTGTGGATGGTCAGTGCGGTGTCCGCCGCGGTCGTCTGCCTGCGCGGCCGCGCGGAGGACGTGCCCTGGGTCCGGGTGCTCTCCGTGACCGCCGGCTACATGGTCGGCGTCCGGGTCTTCCTGCTCGGCCCCGCGGTCCTGGTGGAGCGGGTGACCATGCAGACGGGCTCGATGGCACCCACCATGCTCCCCGGAGACGCGGTGCACGTCGCCACCGGTCGGCTGATGGGTCGGATCGAGGTGGGCGATGTGGTCGTGCTGGACGTGCTCGGCGCGCCGGGCGAGGGCAAGGGGCGCTGGATCAAGCGGGTGGTCGCCACCGAGGGGCAGGAGGTGAGCCTGGTCGATGGCCACCTGCACATCGACGGCCAGCCAGTGCCCACCCGCGACGAGACGGTGGTGGACGTGGTCGGCGTCGGTCAGGCCTGCGAGGCGATCCCGCTGAACGTGCGCCAGGAGCGGATCGGCGGGGTCTGGGCGACGGTCGCCCCGGCCGAGCACACGGCGTTTGGCAACCTTCCGCCGCAGGTCGTGCCGCCCGGCCACCTGTTCGTGCTCGGGGACTACCGCGACCGCAGCATCGACAGTCGCCGCGCCGGTCCGCTGGAGGTGCAGCGCGTCCGCGGCAAGGTCCTCGGCGTGGCCAGCCTGGGCGCCCTCGCACCGTGCCCCCGGCTCGATCCCGGCCGGGTGGGGGCGGCACCCGGGAGCCGCAAGTGAGCCACCCGACGGATCCCCTGGAGGTGGTCTGGCGGGGCACGGCGGCGCGACTCGGCCTGCGGATCACGCGCTCGGACCAGGTCTTTGCGTCCACCGACGGGTACGGCGTGCTCACGCTCGGCAGCCACGACAGCCTCGATCCCGACGACCACCTGGCCCAGATGATCCTCCACGAGATCTGCCACTGGATCGTCGCCGGCGCCGACGCCATCCACGCCATCGACTGGGGCTTCGAGCCCATGGAGGGGCTGGACTGGCTCGAGTTCCCGACCATCCGCCTGCAGCACGCCCTGTGCGTCCCCCACGGCCTGACCGCGCTCATGGCCCCGACCACCGCCGCCCGGGCCTACTGGGATCAGCTCGCCGACGCGCGGGTGCCCCTGGACGATGGCCCTGACGAGGCGCGGATCGTCGCCCGGACCCTGCAGGCGCTCCATGCCTCCCGCGGCGCCCCCTGGCAGCCGGCCCTGGACCAGGCCCTGCACGCGAGCGGCGAGATCGTGCGGATCACGGCGAACGTCGCCGACTCTGGCCCTCTGGTGCCGCTCAGTCCGTCGGCCCCGACTCCGGGTCCAGGCTGACGTCGACCTCGTGGTAGACGCCCAGCGCGCCGATGCTGGCCTCGGAGTAGCTGCGCAGGCCGAAGAAGGCGTGGGTGGCGGCGCGGGCGAAGGCGGAGTTGATCTCGCCGTGCTCGGTGACGGTGACGTGGGTGGCGCCATCTCCGGCCGGCGCGAGGTCGAAGGACCAGCTGCCGACGTAGACGTGCTTCTTGCTGGGCACGACGGTCCACACGACCCGCTCCTCCGGCACCATCTCCGTGCGCTGGAGCGTGAGCCTGGCCTCGCCGGTGTGCAGCACGACCACGGGCTGACCGTCGATCGGGTCGGCGAGCTCGTGCTGGCCGACGCCGGGGCGCCACTCGCCCTGGAGCTCGGGCTCGGTGAGGGTCTTCCACAGGGCTGCCTGCGGCGCGTTCACCGTGCCCGACACCTCCACGTCGTAGGCCTCGGGCAGGAAGTAGCCGTAGACGAACAGGCCGCCGAAGGGCAGGACCAGCATGCCCAGCACGAGCATGCCCAGCCCGGCCCAGAGGTTCGAGCCCCTCTTTGCCGCATCATCGACCACTTCGTCGCGCTCGCCGTCCTCGCTCACCGGTGCTCCTTCGCGCTCCGCCGGCTCATGAGACGCTGGATCGCGTCGACCGGGTCCCCCCCGCCTACCACCTCCACCAGGCTCTGCACCAGCGGAAGCTCGACGCCGTGGGCTTCTCCGGTGGCAAGCAGCGCTTCGGCGAGCCCCCAGGGACCGTCGACGACCTTGCCGTCGGCGAGCGAGCGACCCGCGTCGAAGTAGGGCGCGCCGGGCCGGGCGTGCACCGCCTCGAGGTCGCCCACGCCGGCGAGGCCGAAGAGGGTGGACTCCTGGGCGCCGGCGGCCCGGGCCAGGCGACCCAGCTCGGCGAGGCCCCGGGAGAGCACGACCGCGTGCACGCCGACCCCCGCGCCGCGCAGGCTGCGGGTGAGGCCGAGCAGGCACGCGAGCACGGGCACCGCCGCGCCGACCAGCTCCAGGCCGACGAGATCGGGGCTGGCGTAGACTCGGTAGCGGGTGCTGTGCAGGGCGCTGACGGTCAGGCGGCAGACCTCGTCATAGGGGCTCGCGACCACGCCGGCGCACAGGCCGCCGTTGAGGATCTCCTCGACCGGGGCGGGGCCGCCGAGGGCACCGACCCTGACGCAGTCGGACTCCTGCAGCACGACGTCGGTGAGGGACACGCCGGTCCTGGGCTCGATGCCGCGCCCGGCGACCACGACGCGGTTGCCGGGGTGGGGGCGGGCCTTGCCGATGGCCTCGCGCAGTGCGGCGGCGCTGACCGCGGTGAGGACGAGATCGCAGGCTGCGGTGACCTCGGCGGGCTTGTCGGTCGATGGCAGGACGTGGGGCGGCGCCTTGCCCTCGTAGGCGATGAAGGGCTGGTGCCCGGCGGCCTGCACGAGGCGACCGAGCGCCTGCCCCCAGCGACCGCCGCCGAGGATGCCCACCCGCATGGCTTCGCTGTCCGCCATCAGACCTCCAGCGGGATGGTGGAGAGGCGGTTCTGGTAGTACAGACAGAGCCGCGGATCCTCGACGATCAGGTCCTCACCGTGATCTGCGAGGGCCTTTGTCTTGTGGAAGCGCCCGAAGCGGTCGAGCGCGACCTGCAGGATGTCGGCGGCGTTGCCGGGCAGATCGTGGTGCCACAGGCCGCGCTCGGCGCCCTCGCGCACCCGGCGGGTCGCCTCCTCCAGGCGACGGAGGAAGGCGCTGCGATCGAGGTGGCGACCGGCGGCATCGACCCGCACGAGGCGGAACATGTCGTGGGTCTGCCGCTGCTCACCGAGCATGCGCCACGCGACCCGGGCGACCAGGTGGGTCGTGAGCACGGTGGTGTCGCGGTGGTAGGCCTCGACCAGGGCGCCGGCGAGGCGGTCGGTGTAGCGGTGGTCGCGCTGCTCGTCCCACTCGACCTCCCCGTCGGCGTCGCAGACGTAGCGGCGGCGGCGCAGGGCCTGCTCGACGCGCTCGGCGCGGTCGCGGGAGATCGGGTTGCCCAGGCAGTCCATGGGGGCGCCGAAGTGGCACACGATGCCGGCGTCCAGATCGAGCACCCGGGACATGAAGTTCGCGACGACCCGCGGCTTCGTGAACTCGTCGTCGTCGATGATGTAGCGCTTGCCCCCGGCCTCGGCGAGGTGGTCGTTGATGAGGGTCGGGGCCTCGAGCACGAGCTGGTACGACAGCGTGCAGGGCACGACGTAGACCTCGGGACCCCGGGCGGACTTGCCGGCCATCGACGAGGCCCCCGGCGCGGGCTTGCGGCCCCGGCGCTGGGTGTCCAGGTTCTCCTGCCAGGCTTGAACGGCAGTTCCGAGCAGGCCTTTCTTGAGGTGGGTCTCGAGCTCGCCCGAGCGGCAGCGGGTGCCGCCGGGGAAGAACAGGGAGTGCAGGCCACCCCGGATGCACAGGATCGAGTAGTCCTTGAGCGTGTCCTTGTAGAGGTTGGACTTCTTCTTCCGGTCGACGGTGTAGGCGCCGAGGCGGCGGAGCCACCAGCCCAGGATGGGGTTCTCGAACAGGTTCAGGCCGGCGCCGTAGACGAAGGGAGGCAGCTCGGCCTGGTAGAGCGCCATGCCCAGGAGCGGGCTGTCCATGTTGGAGACGTGGGTCGGGGCGAGGACCAGGGTGGCCTCGCCCGTGAGCTCGCGGAGGAACTCGACCTCACCCTTGGCGATGAGCCGGCGGCCTATGGAGAGGTCCCAGTGGCGCAGGCCGGAGAGCGAGCGCGGGCGCTCCGAGAGCAGGCCGGTCAGGGCGCGGGGCAGCACCCGGGTGGCGAACTTGTAGACCTGGGGATTGAAGGTGCCGTGGATCTCCTCGCCCCAGCGGGCGACGAGGGTCAGGCCGGCGTCGATGCGCTCGCGATGGCCGCCGCGCACGACGGCGCGGGAGAGGCGGTCGAGCGCCTCCTGCTCGCCGCGCTCGGCCTCGTCCCGCTCGAGGCGCTTGCGCTCGTTGTAGAGCGCATCCTCCAGGAGATCGACCAGGGCGGGCTCCGGAAGGGCCTCGAGGCGGCGCTGGGAGCGCCTCACCAGGTCGCGCACCCAGCGTTCGGTCGGTTGTGGTTCGAACAGGGGGGTGCGCAGCTCGGCCATCAGTCGTCCCCGGGGTCGGTGGCGGCCATCACGGGGTCCAGGGTCGGCGCGAGGCTGCCGCCGCCCTGGGTGACCTGGAGGTGGCCCTCGGCGAGCAGGCTCGAGCAGTGGTCGAGCAGGGTGTGCGGGTCGATGCGGAAGTGGCCGGCGAGGGCCACCACGTCGACCTCGCCCTCGGCGCGGACGTGCTCCAGGATCTGCCGGGCCTCGGACGACAGGTGGGACAGATCGGTGCGATCGAAGTCGGGCAGGGCGGCGCGCAGCTGGCCGAGCACGGCGGAGGGGTGGCCGGCCCAGCGCACCCAGGCCTCTTCGGCGAGCTCGGGGTCGACGCGCATGTGCCGGGCGAGGCGGGCGACGTCGGAGGCGCCCAGGGGAGGGGGCGTGAGCTGGATGGCGGCATCGCCGATTCCGGGCATCGGACGCTCACTGTGGAGCAGGACCAGGCCGGGGACCTTGCCGATCAGGAAGGCCTTGGCGACCTCGGCGGCACGACGCTGGCGGGCCCGGGAGACGACCAGGACCGGCTGCGAGTTCTTGGGCAGACCGGAGAGGTCGGTCAGGCGCACCGAGTTGAGACCCAGGCGGCGGGCGGCGTCGCTGGCTTCCGCGATGAGGGTGCGGCGGCCGGAGCCGGGGGGACCGTAGACGCACACGACCCGGGACTCGCCGTCCGCAGCGCCGACGACGGCCTGGGCGAGCTGCTCGCGCTCGTCCTGCATGCCCAGGACCCAGCGGGCGGGGTCCCCGTCGAGGGCGTGGTCGAGGAGCTGGCGGACCCGGGCGGCGGAGGAGGGGCGGCGCGCCTCGTCGCGGGAGAGCATCGACAGGCAGATGTGCTCGAGGCGGCGGGTCAGGCCAGGGCGCCAGGTGGAGGGCGGCAGGGGCAGGCTCACCATGGGCAGGTAGGTGAGTGCCGCGGGGTCTGGAGCGTCGAAGGCGTCGCGCTGGGCGAGGCAGCGGTAGAGCACGGCGCCGAGCCCGTAGAGGTCCGAGCGCGGGGTGGGGGTGCCGCCCTGGAGCACCTCGGGGGCGGCGTAGCCGAGGGTGCCGCGGAAGCCGGAGACCCGCTCCTCCGAGAGCACGGCCACGCCGAGATCGAGCAGCCGGGGGCGGTCGTCGTGGTCGACCATGATGTTGCCCGGCTTGATGTCGCCGTGCACGATGCCCGCGCTGTGCAGCGCGTCCAGGATGTCGAGGAGCTCCCCGGTGACCCGGACGATCTCCTCGTCCGAGCGGGTCTCCGCCCACTGGTCGATGAGCAGGCCGCGGACCCGCTCCATCGCCATCCAGCGGTTGTCCAGATCCGCGTCGATGAGCCGGACCAGCCCATCGCTGATCCCCTGGCGCAGGATGTCGATCTCGCGCTTCAGGGCGGGGATGTTCTCCACACCCCGGGCGACCTTGACCGCGACCTCCCCGTGGGGTCCGTCTGCGAGCCAGATCGCGGCTTGCGCGCCCGCGGTGAGCAGTCGCGTCGCCTGGTAGGGGCCCAGATCTGTCGGAGTGGGGACTGGCATGAGCCCCGGCACGATAGCAGCGAGGCGCGAGACGGCACCCCCCGTCCGCCTGTCACCAGGAGGCCCCGTGGCCGAGCCCCCGCTGCACGTCGCGCTGATGCACCCCGAGATCCCCGGCAATACCGGCAACATCGGCCGATTGTGCGTCGGCGTGGGCGCAGCGCTGCACCTGGTGCATCCGCTGGGGTTCGACACCTCCGACAAGGCGGTGCGGCGCGCGGGCCTCGACTACTGGAAGCACGTCGACGTCACCGAGCACGACAGTGAAGCGGCGTTCCTGGCCTGGGCACGGGGGCGGACGGTGATCGCGTTCTCGGCGAAGGCGAGCCAGAGCTACGCCGCGGTCGACTACCCGGAGGGCGTGGTGCTGCTCTTCGGCCAGGAGACGGTCGGCCTGCCGGAGCACCTGCGGGCGCGCTTCCCCTGCGTGGGGATCCCGGCACCTGGGCCGGTGAGGAGCTTGAATCTGTCGAATGCGGCGGCGGTGGCGGTGTATCACGTGTTGGGGAAGGTGCGGGGGGAGTGGTTCTAGGAGTGCCGGGTTTCGAGTTTCGAGAGGGCTGGCGGGGAGTCGCGTTGCTCCGGGCAGGGGAGTGGAGCGTCGGTCTCTGGTCCCTGGTCTCTGGGGCCCTCTGCGAGCGGGGGTCTCCGGCGGAAGCACCGTGGCTTCGGGCGCCGCGACGCGCTGCATCCGTGCACGGCGTGGAGTTGGGGCCGAAGGTCGCTGACCGATGGGCGCGCAACCTTGTTCCACCGCCCGCACCCCGGTGCTCCGGCCACCGCAGATGCCGTGGGCCCAGAGACCAGAGACCAGAGACCAGGGACCGCCCCGCCACGAAACTGGTCGCAGCAACGCGACTTCCCGCAAGACTCCGGCGGCCCGCCACCGAGCTGCTCGCAGCAACGCGACTTCTCGCCAGACGGACGCCTTCCGCGGCTCGCGGTGTCCCTACACTCGTAGCGGTTTGGTCCGATCCCCATGCAGTCCCGCCATCGCGCCGTCTGCAGGGGGGACGTCAGCGTGACGAGGTCGCCCGGGCTGGCCGGGCATGGTAACGAACCCAAGTCTGTCGTCTGCAACCCGAGGTAGTCCGCCCATGCGTGCATCCACTCCGCGGCTCGCCCCGTCCCTCGCCGTCCTCGTCGGGCTCGCGCTCGTGGGCTCGGTCGGGCTCGCCGGCTGCAAGAAGAAGCCGGCGGTGAACCCCGTGGAAGAGGCCAACCCCTACCGCAATGCGGTCAAGGAGAAGGTGCTCCCGGACGGCGTCGTGCTCGAAGAAGTGGACCTCAACAACGACTCCCGTCCCGAGATCTTCAACCACTACCGGGTGCGCACCGACGCTCCCCGTCTGCTGGTGCGCAAGGACGCGGACCTCAACAACGACGGCAAGGCGGACACGCGCTCCTGGTACGACGACGAGGGCAAGCTCGAGCGCGAGGAGATGGACCAGGACTTCGACGGCCAGCTGGACTTGTGGGACCACTACCAGGACACGGACGGCGACGGCGTCGTGGAGCGGGTCAGCTCGGAGCGCGACACCGACTACGACGGCAAGCCCGACATCTTCACGTACTACCGGGACGGTGCTCCGGTCCGCAAGGAGCGCGACACCAACGGCGACGGCAAGATCGACGCCTGGGAGAAGTTCGACTCGCAGGGCAACGTGGTGAAGTCCGGCCGCGACACGAACTTCGACGGGTCGATCGACGAGCGGGACTGAAGGGTCGATCCCACGGCGGGAGTCGCGTCGGTTCCGGCAGGGGAGTGGAGACCGCCCCGCCACCGAGCCGCTCGCAGCAACGCGACCCACCGCCAGACGCCGCCCCGTCACTCCCCCGCTGGCAGCGACGCGACTCTGCTCAAGACCCCCGTCGATCTGTGGCTCGCACCCCACCTCTCCTGCCATTCCCCGTGCGCGGCGTGCCACCGATCGGTACACGCCCCCCATGCGCACCCTTCCCGTCCTGCTCGCCTTCTCCCTGCCCACCGCCGCCCTCGCCGAGGACGACGGATCGCTGCTGAACGACCCTGACGCCAAGGCGCAGGTCAGCCTCCACGGCGAGCTCGGCTTCCTGTGGGTGGCGAAGCACACCGTCGAGTTCGGCGAGTCCGGGTCCCGCATCGACTACGTCAAGGAGGGTGGGCAGGACAACCTGTTCGCGGTCGCCCGGCTGTCGGGCGAGGTCGAGCTGGGCCGGCACACCGTCATCCTGCTGTACCAGCCGCTCAACCTGGTCACCGAGGCCAATGCCCGCCGCGACCTGACCGTCGACGGCCTGACCTTCCCCGAGGGCACGCCCATCCGCTTCCGCTACGGCTTCCCGTTCTACCGGGCGTCGTGGCTCTACGATCTCGCCGCCGACGACGACCTCGAGCTGGCCCTCGGCCTGTCGCTGCAGATCCGCAACGCCACCATCTCCTTCCAGAGCCTCGACGGCACCTTGTTTCGGTCCAACCGGAACATCGGCCCCGTGCCCATCCTCAAGGGCCGCTGGCGCAGCGAGCTCGGTGACGACTGGTTCGCCGGCGCCGAGGTCGATGGCTTCTGGGCCCCCATCCGCTACCTCAACGGCTCCGACAACGACGTCGAGGGCGCCATCCTCGACGCCAGCCTCCGCGGTGGCACCGAGCTGCGCTCGGGCGTCGAGGTGTGGCTGAATCTGCGCTACCTCGGCGGCGGCGGAGTCGGGACCAGCAACGATCCGCTGGCGTACGACGGCGGCTACACCCGGAACTGGCTGAACACCGTGACGGTGACGCTCGGGGCGTCGGTGTTCTGAGAGGCCGGGAAGGCGGCGCGGCCGGGAAGGCGGCGGTGGCTC
>CALATR010000321.1 GCA_937891875.1 uncultured Pseudomonadota bacterium
TCCAGCGCACGAGCCGCGAGCCGGCATCCTCCCGCAGCGGCGCCCTCCTCCGCACCGGCCCGGCGTTCACGACGCCTCCGTCGCCATGAAGCCACGCTTCAGCAGGAAGGCGCGCACGGCGCCCCCTCCTCGCCTCCAGTCGTAGCCGACCGTGCCTGGCGGCTTGAGCTCCAAGATCCGCCGGCGTGGCACGCCCGAAACCCGAACGCGGACTCGCGCGGAGATCAACTCGCCGTGCTCGAGCATGCCGAGCGCGTCCCCGCGCTCGACGGCCCTGAACACGTCCTCCGACTCTAGCGTCATCAGGGTGTCGTCGGTGCCAGGCACCTTGAGCTTCAGTCCGACGAGTCTGGCCTCGATGACATCGGCAGTCGGCATGAGGGCGCGTCTCCCGAGGTCCCGCAGCGGCTCCAGCGACACGAGCGGGCCGAGCTCGAACCAGTCGGGGTCCGCAAAGAGCAGCTCGCCAAAGGCCTTGCCGTACGCGCGGAGGGTCTGGGCGTCCCAGGCGCCAACGGACAGTACGCCGGTGCTCGGCGCGAAGTGCACGTAGTCGCGCCGGCGCGGGCGCAGTCCCACCCGTCGCTCCTCGAAGCCCGCCGGACCTCGGTCCACCGTCTGGATGTGGCGGAGGTTCGAGCCGTGGTCGATCAGGTAGTGCAGGCCATCGCCGTCTTCATAGGTGAGCACGCGGCAGTGCCCGGTCCGACCGGTCGCGTCGAAGGCGTCCGCGAGGCGCCGGCGGAGTCGCTCCCGACCGAGCGGGTTGTCGAGCACGGACGCACGAGTCTCCCGACCGCGGAGTGTTCGCATGCGACAGCGCCGCACCTCTCGCCGCAGCCGATATGCTTCGTCGAAGGCGGCGCGGTGGTGTGTCGCAGCCCAGAGGGCCAGCCCCTGCCTGGAGAGACCATCCCGCGGCTGGACGCCGACCTCGCGCATCTGGAGCTGCAGGAGCTGGAAGCCCTGCCCGTCGGACAGGTCCTCGACGCGCTGCAGGACGTCCGCGAGCGCCTGGGTCATCGGCTGCCCGTGCAGCTGCCTCCATGGCGAGGGACCGCGGGCGTCGGCGGCGAAGAGTGGGAGAGGGGCGCCCTGCTCGGCGCGGATGATGGCGGAGAGGAGATCGTCAACGTCGGGCCCGAGCCCGGACAGGTCATCAAGCACGGCCAGTGCGGCAGCGGTCATCAGTACCTCCGAAGGTGGCAATCCTGATGTACCTGAACAGGCGACCAGTAATTGTCCGCCTAGCTCAGATGCTGTCCCAGACCGTGACTCCGCCAGCGTCATCCCCAGCGGGGCGGGCGTCTCTCACGGGATCCTCGTCGGTTGGAACCAGGAATTGGCCGCGCTCGTCCTGCGCTCCTCTGTGACAGGCGTGTGACGATGACTCTGCATCGTCCCGTTGCTACACCGAGGCTGACGGGATCCGGTACCCGACCTGTCCCGAGATCCCAGCGTCGGGGTGGACGGGACAAGCAGGCACGGGGCACGCTGCGGGTGGGAAGTCGTGCGGCCTTGAGAGGCCAGACGACAGGTTCAACCGGCGCTCGAGGGGGGGCGAAGAAACTTCACCGGTAGTCGACGACCACGACCCGTCTCTGTCGGAGTGCACGTGTACGACCGTACACGTCAGGCACCAACGGCGCGGCGGTACCGGGGTCGGCACTACCGGTGTGTCTCCAACCGCCTGCTGCGCCACCTGTGAGGGTGGACGATGTCGTTCAAGACCGAGATCCAGTCCCTGCCGTCGACGGTGGTCGCCGGCCGACGGCACTGGGGATGGCTGATCACCGAGACCGGCGTTCCGGACACCGGCAAGCCAAGCTGGATGTTGGCGGACCTGCCGGTGTTCGTGACGGTCACGCTGTTCGAGGTCTACGTCGACCACGTCGACTACACCGCCGCCCCGAAGCTCGGTCTGTCCGACGCTTGGGACGCGGACACGTTGGATGACATCGAGAGTTTCGTCGCGAACCGGTACCACCGCGAGACGACGCCCATTCCGGTGACCGCGCCGTGTCGGCGCCTCTACGGCTTCAGCGACCGGGCGTACATCGGGGGCGGCCCCGAACCGGCGACGCCGATCACCATCACCACGCGCATCACCATCGCAGAGGGGCACTGACATGGCGGTTCGTCAGATCATCGTTCGAGGCCGCGTGGTCGATGTCCAGCATCGCGAGCCCGTCAGAGGGGTTGTCGTCGAGTTCGTCGCGTACGTGGAGGGCGGCAGGGCCCAACCCATCGGAACCGCCACCACCCTCGGCACCGGGTTTTTCGTCGTCCGTGTGGCGTCGGTCTCGGAGAACCTCCGCGCGGAGCACTTCGGCTTGCGGGTGTTCGACGCCAACGGCGCAGGCCTGGACGTGTCTGGTGGCGATCCTCGCTGGCCCGCCGGACAAGCGCCCGAAACGATTGAGCTCCTCGTCGACGCGCCCGTCGCCCAGGAGTACGACTGCTCGGATGGACCGACCCTCCGTCGCGGCTACACCGCGGTGAGCGAGGGCCAGGGCTGGTCGAACACGCTGCGCGTGGGTGGCGGTTCTTACGCTCTGGGAACAGCCGCCATCGTGGGTACGATCACCGGTTCCGACGGGCGAACACTCCCAAACATGAGGGTCCGCCTCACGTTTCGCGGTCTGGGGACCACCTACCTCCGTCCGGCTGGGCACCCTGGTATCAACACCACCTACGACACCGACCCCGTGCGGGTGTTCGAACTTGCGCGAACGTACACGCACGACACAGCCGACGACGACGACGGTACCTACCGACTGGTCTACCCCACCGAGCTGACCTCGGTGGCGTCGGACTGGCGCGGACAGGGCTGGTCCACATCAGGCGACGGGTGGGACGCGGTCCAGACCGAGTCTCCGAACATCGTGGTGCTGCACATCGAGGCCCCACTCAACAGCGGCGCCGTCGATCTCGGTCAGGCGCCGTCCTTCGGCGGGACCTACCAGGAAGTCGACCGGAGGATCCTGTTCCTGGGCTCGCTCGAGACAGGCAGCGTCCAAGTCCATGACTTCATGGTCGGGTCGCTTGCGCTGGAGGAGGACACAGAGTTTCACCGGCTCGAACAGAAGTTCACGAGCCTGCTGTCTCGGTACTACGACGCGGGAACAAGAACCGTGAATGCGGCATTCGGCCCCGCCGACGTGGAGGCCCTGGCCCTCGCCTACGACGAGGACCCTCGGGCCGTGGCGATGTACTTCCTGACCCACAAGCTCGCCGACGAGGTCGCGGTCCACGCGAACCGGTCGCGGAACATGCTCACGACTACGGAGTCGCTTGCCACCACGCAAGCGGTCCTCTCGCATCAGCGGTGCTACGGCATGGTCCGAGCGGGCGTCCCGTCTGGCAGCGCCGCATTCCTCGCCACACCGCTCATCGACTGCAAGTGCGCATTGGAGACGGCCGCCCTGAACGGCACGATCCGGGCGCAGAGCAGCGCGGATGTGGACACGGTCGGCAACTACCTGCTGCACGCTGGCGTCGGTCACAACTACACCCACAGCACCGGGACCTCGATCTCCTCCCCGATCTTCCGCGAGAACAGCGTCGGTGCAGTGCTGAACGCCGGCACCAGTCCTACGATCGGGACCCTTCCATCCGGGATGAGCAACCCTGCAGAGGCGAAGGCCCTCGCCATCCACCGGGCGCTCTACGTCTTCGAACAGCACCGACGGGGAGATCACGCGCCGCGCCCTGGCGTCGACGTCGATCTATGGAGCACAGACGCCGGAGATCCAGCCTGGGACGGCGGGACCCCGTCCAACAACTCGCTGTGGAACCTCGTGCGGAACGGCAAGGACTGGGAGGGTAACGACATCGACTCCCACGGAGCCTTCGACGACGAGGCCCCATTCTTCGACTTCGTGGGAACGAACGCTGTTCTTGGAGACTACGCGGACGGAGTCTCAGGTGTCGTAGGCGGCTTCCGTTCTTCCTCTTGGGCCCCCGCCGATGTCGCCCTCGCTTCCGTAAGCGCCATCGCCGCGCTCACGACCGGGCATTCGCTGCCTGCGACGTACAGCACGGCCACCGAGTACGCCACCGCCGTCAAGGAACGCGCGAGCGCCGGGCAGTGGAACGCCGCATTTGAAGATCGACTGACGGACGCAGCGCGTGAGTCGGATGCCGACGTGAGGAGCTACGTCTCGTCGTTGAGCGACCCGAACCTGCGCCGACTTCGTCCAAGCTGGGCAGACGTGTCCAGCTTCGGCTCGCTCACCGACCCCCAGAGGCGCACACTCTTGCGGAACCTGCGCCAGCGCGTCGCTCTGGCCAAGCTCGGTGGACGAGGCGAGGAGGCCACGGTCCTCGATGCCCTCCTCGGAGCAGGCATCACTTCCGCGCGGCAGATCGCCACCGCGCCGAAGTCTCTCATCTCTGCCCTTCCCGACATCGACGCCGACGCTGTTCGTGCCAGGGCAGTCCATCAGACGATGGCGGCGCTGACGCTCTACGTGGACCGACACCCCAACAGCAACAACCTCGGCGCCGATCCCGATGTCAGCGTCCTGGGCTTCGCCCCCCCAAGCTCGGATGACTGGGACCTGCACGACGTCGACCACCCAGGTGACGTCACCGACAGCGACCGTCACGGCTACGTTCACTATCCGGAGTGGCGTACGGTGTTCAGTCCGCTCGCCTACCTCGCGGACCTGCTGCGATGGATCGACGCACGAGGAGGATGGTCGAACAGCGGAGGCCTGCAGGATCGGCGTCCAGACCTCGAGCACATCCACCTCTCCGAGGAAAACACGTACCACACGGTGCGGTACCTCGACATCGTACTCGAGGTGCTGGAGGTGGCCGCAGCGACGCTCTACGACTCCGGCTACGCCCCGTTCGGTGGTCTGCTGAAGACGATGAAGGGTGACGAGGACGGTCCGTCCACGTATCTGTTCGAACGCGCCTACACGCACCCCAGCGACCCCGCCCTCCACGAGGACACCTGGCCACTCCGGGTCCCATTCGATCTGCCGGGAACGCGGCTCCATCGCTTCCTCCCCCTCGCGGGGGTAGCTCGCTGGCAGGTCATGGATGTGTCCTACGACGTATCCACGGCATCAACGGCCCTTCCCAACGTGCACGGCAGCGTCATCAACGTGCCGGCAGCGTTCGTCACTGAGCTGGGTGCTGCCCCTTCCGCCGCTTGGTTCAACAGCATCACCCCCACCGACGTGGACGTCGTGGCGGTGTTCATGGACCACTTCGGTCTGACCCTGGACGAGACGCGGCACCTGACACGGATGCAAGCGCTGCACCCCACCAATGGCGATCAGCGCGACATCACCATGAACTCCCCGTTCTCCTTTCAGAACCTCGTGTTCGATGGTCCGGCGTGGGATGCGACGGCCTTGCACGCCGTGTCACGGATCCTCCGACTCCGAAACGCGACGGGGTGGGACTTCCACACCTTGGATCTGGCGCTCCGAGCAGCGTGGACCGGCACGCCGTTCGGCACGACGATCACCCCGGACCAGACCAGTCTCAAGCACCTTGCCGGCCTTCAGCTGCTCGCAGAGCACACGGGCTCGGCGGTCGGCGCCCTCGCCGCCTGGTACGCCGATTTGGATACCTACGGCGATGTAGGCGACGAACGCAGCGCCTACGAGCGCGCGTTCCTGGCGGACCTGCCACGCCTGGAGGTCCGCGGAGACACCACGACCGCGCCCGGCGACCCGCTCCAGGTCTCGTCCGACGGCACGGAGGTGCTGGCCAGCGCGGCAGCGGACTCTTTCGCCGACGTCGGCACGGGCGTGCGCACCGCGCTGGGGCTGTCCGAGGCGGAGTACACGGCCGCGATGGCGTGGATGAACAGCCAGGAGAGCTCACCGGCCGGAGACCCGCTCACCCTCGTCGTGACCCTTCGCCGCCTGAGTCGGCTGCACCGGATCGTGTCGTTGGCGAGAGCGGTCGGGTTGTCCGTCGACACCACAACGCGGCTCGCGGTGGCGTGGCGTGCCGACGGGGACGTGTTTGCCGACAGCTGGGAGACCCTGGACTTCCTCTCCGGTGTCGCAGAGCTTCGCGAAGCTGGCTTGTCACTCACGCAGGCGCTCTGGGTCGTGGAGAACCCGGACTGGACTCGCGCCGAGCAGGACCCCGGCGTGCCTGATCTGCAGACCATCACCGAGCACCTCGGACGTCTGCGACAGGGCATCCGGGCCCAGTTCCGTGAGATCCTGACCCGGTCTGTCCCCGAGGGTGCTGAAGCCGACTGGGGAGACAGCTGGGAGGCCTCCCTTCAAGCGCTTGTCGCCCCCCTCATCACCTCCGCCGAGCTTGCGGCGATCGTCGAAGGGGTCGTGGGCAACCAGAGCGTCGGCGACTGGACGACCGACCTGGCGCCGGTGCAGGATGCACTCGGAGGGGCTGCGACCTTCAACGCGAGCCAGATCGCTTCCGACCTCGCCGGCATTCCCGTGGTTGACGTGACCGTTCGCGGCCTCGCTCTCAACACCGCGCTGCGTGACGCCCTGACTCACCTCCGGAGTTACGAGCTCGTTCGAGAAGCTCTTGAGCAGGCCTTTCCGGACACGGCGTTGGCAAGATCGTACGCCGAGCTCGCGCCGGGTGGAACCACGCTGATGGCCGACATCCTCACGGTCGCGGATCTGGGGACGGTCACTCTGACGGACGAGGTGCCTGACACCCCTTGGGCTGACGTCGACGAGAGCTCGGCTGCGTCCGCTTTCGCTGCGTGGCGCTACGCGGTGCGCGTCGATCTCCTCGTCCGCGCCACCGGGTGGACTGCCGATGACCTGACCTGGTTCGTGGCCCGGTCCGGCAACGCGGACCTGCTCTCCCCAGTGGACCTGCCTACGACCGGAACCCCATCCGTCTTGAAGAGGCTGCTCGCGGACCTCCGGTGGTCGAAGGCTGAGTCGACCCTGTCCCAGTGGGGGACTGCGTCGGGGCTCCCCCGGCTCCGCGACGTCTGGGACGACGTAGCGGCCGCGTCGAGCGATTCGGACGCTCGAACGACGATGGCCCAGGCGTTGGGCACCCGCCTGACCGTAGGGCCGACCGAGATCACAGCGCTGATGTCAGCGCAGGGCTACGCGTCCGCAACCCAGGCCAATCTGCTCGGGTTGAGTGTGTTCGAGCGAGTGGTCGATGGCGGCATCCTCATAACCCGCCTGGGCGTGTCGGCCGCAGCGCTCGCGGCCATCGGCTCCGCGACCCCCTCCTTCGACGACGCACAGCTGGGTATCGACGCTGCTCGCGCGGCGTTCCCGTCGGTGGATGGCTGGGAACACGCCGCCAACCCGATCTGGCAGCAGCTGAAGGAAATTCGTCGGTCCGTCCTGGTCGACAAGCTGCGACATGCACCGGCCACCGCGCTGACTGAGGACGCCCTGCTCGGGCAGTATCTGATCGATGTCAGCATGACAGCGTGTGGCCGCACGTCCCGCGTCAAGCAGGCGATCTCGACCACGCAACAGTACATCCAGCGCTGGTTGCTGGGCCTGGAGAGCGGCCCGACCCTTTCGGAAGCGGATCGCCGCGATTGGCAGTGGATGAAGTCCTACCGCGTGTGGGAGGCAGCGCGTCGCGTCTTCATGTACCCAGAGAACTGGCTCGACGCGGAGTTCAGAACGGGCACGCATCTGTTCGAGAAGCTCAAGCAGGAGCTCGCCGGAGACGCGCTGACCTGGGATTCGGCCGCGCGCGCCTACGAGCACTACCTGACGGGACTCCACGAGGTCGGTCACCTGCAGGTCGTCAGCATCTACGACGAGGCGTTGGCGGGCCTGTCGAACTCGGACACCGATCTTCACGTGTTGGCGAAGACAAGGCAGGACCCGTCGGCGTACTACTATCGGCGTCGGACCCACGGGAAATGGACCGCCTGGGAGCCGGTGGAGGTCGGCCTGGAGGGCGAGCACATCTACCTGGTTCGCCACATGGGTCGCGTCCTTGCGGTCTGGGCGGCGTTCGAAGACGCCTCCGAGCGTGTCGGCTCCGGCGAGTCAGCCTACCAGCGGCACCGGACGGCGGTGCGGTGGCATTGGTCGACACGAAACAGCGACGAGTGGACCAAGCCACAAACGACCGTGAAGCGCCTCTACGTCGCGGACAACGACGAAATCAAGGCGACCGACACGGGTCGACTTCAGTTCCGGGTCCAGCAGTTCGTGGACGCGGACGCCATCGAACACCTCGCGATCTGGTACATGGGGAGCGGGCGGAAGATGGTCACGGATGTGAGCCAAGGGAACCGTGGCTCGTCGGCGGCGCGCCGCTACATGGCTGATGACACGTACTACCCTCGACGTCTCGTCGTCTGGGACGTCGTCGCGGACGGCCTGATCGTCCGCAACCACGATGACCCGCTCGTGGTCGCGGCGCGTGCGGCGCTCCCCGAACAGAGCCAGCATCGCCAGCTCATCCAGAGTCACCGCGTGTCATCCGCGAACCGCCTGCTGCGTCAGCAGTACGTGGTGCACGGCAGCACACTGCAGGACGGGAGCCTGGCGGTCGGCACCCACCGTGGCTTCCAGCTGTTCAGGACCGGAGCGGACTTTGTTGTACCGCACCAAGGTTGGAACTTCGCGTACAGCAGGCCGTTCATCGTCGACACGCAGTCCCGGCAGTACCTTGTTGAGGCTCCTCGCGTACGGATCTCGGCAAAGCCCGGTGGATCAACTGGGGCTCTGGACCGGATCGGTCGGCAGTCTCCTGACGAGGGCTCTTCTCAGGGTCCGTCCTATGAGGCCAGCGGGCTGTCGGGAGAGAAGCTGGCCGGCGCCGCCGTCGTCGACAGCGGGCTATCACTGACGCTCGTCGACGCACCGACGGTGCCGCTCGCCGACCTGTTCGGCGCCCAGGCCCGCCCCACGGTCGAGAACATGAACTGGGTGGGATCGCTGGGGTGGCCGGACCTGCCCGCGCTGCGGGCGACCCAGTTCGACCACCCGATGACCGCCTGGCTGCTCGCCTCCACGCGCCTTCACGGGTTGGAGCCGACTCTGCGAGGTTCGCCAGCCTTCTCGCGCACCGCACCGCTGCTGCGTCAGGCCCTGGATGAGGCAAGCCTGTACCCATCGCTGACCTCGACGTACTTCGAGCACGCGCTCAGTCCCTTCGGCCAGCACTTCGTCGCCATGCCGGAGGAGACCTTCACGTTCGACGAGGCCGAGCCGCAGGGAGCCTACAACTGGGAGCTGTTCTTCCACGTGCCGATGCTGGTCGCGCAGCGCTTCACCAAGGACGGTCAGTTCGACGAGGCCCGGCGTTGGCTCGAATTCATCTTCGACCCAACGACCCGGTCCGGCGCCGTCGAGTGGCGCTTCGCGCCGTTCTCCACGTCTCCGGGTGCGTCAGAAAAGGCATCCTTCGATCGCCTGGTGGACGAGACGGATGGCGACGGTGATGGCGACGTCGTGGGCTCCGGCACGGCTACGCTCGCAGCCGCGATCACTCACTGGGCCGAGGACCCGTTCGACGTGCACCGCGCCGCCGCGGTTCGTCCGCTCGCGTACCGGCGATGGGTCGTGAAAGCCTACGTCGAGAACCTGCTCGCCTGGGGCGATGATCGGTTCGCGCGCTACTCCATCGAGTCCATCAACGAAGCTCGGCAGCTCTACGTGCTGGCCGCAGACATCCTGGGACCACGTCCTGTCGGCGTCGATGCACCAGCGGCTTCGACGACGGAGTTCGTCGGGAACTTCCTCAACGCGGCCTCCGAGCTGTCACGCTCCGAGGGGTACGAGGGCGGAGAGGCCTGGGCGAGCATCGAGCCACCGAACCTCTCCATCACCGATGGTCTCCCGAGTGCGTTGCCCGGCCTGTCCGACTTCTTCGGGATCCCGGCCAACGACAAGCTGCTCGGCCTGTGGGA
>CALATR010000322.1 GCA_937891875.1 uncultured Pseudomonadota bacterium
CGGCCTCCGCAGCGGAGACATCGGCGTTCTCGCCTCCTTTGCCGCCATCGCTCCCCGCAGCCCCAAGCCGCTCGGTCCCCTGCGCTCCTTCGTCGAGGCCCGCGTCACCGGCGGCGTCGGCCGTGCCGCAGCGGGTCCGATCGCGTCAGCCGAGCTCGGGGTGTCGGTCCGCCGGTGGCGGGATCCGGGCGGTCCGGTCGACGCGGTCTGGCTGCCCACCGCCGTGTTCGCCGGCGGCTACGCGCTCCCCGTCCGCGACGGGCTGCAGGCGGTGGCGACGGCATCGGTCCAGCTCGACGCCGCGGCCACGCCGCTGGCGGTGGACGGGCGGGATCGCGGCTCGCTCGGTCCCGTCACCGTCGGGATCAGCGTCGGCCTGGCCCACGGACTCGAGAAAAGGTGATCCATCGGGCCGCGTGCGGTCAGCAAGAGGGTGATGACGCACCACGCCGCCAATGACGACACCCTGCTCGCCCGGGCCTTCGTGGCCGGAGAGCCCGGTGCCCGCGATCGCCTGCTCGCCCGGTTCCTGCCCCGGGTGCTGCGCTGGGCCGCCCGCCTGGGTGGACCCGCCGTCGATCCCGAGGACATCGCGCAGGAGGTCTTCATCGTCGTGATCCGCCGCCTGGGTGACGTCGATGACCTCGATCGCGTCTCGGCCTGGCTCTACGGCGTGACCCGCAAGGTGGTGGCCCAGCACCGTCGACGGGCCTGGCTGCGCCGCTGGGTGCCGGGTGCTTCGACCGAGCGCCACAGCGAGCGGCCCGGCCCCGAGGCCCGCATGCAGACCTCCGAGGTCGGCGCGGCAGTGCAGGGCGTGCTGGAGCAGCTGCCCGCCGCCCAGCGCGAGGCGCTCATCCTGTGCGACCTCGAGGAGCGAACCCTGCAGGAGGCGTCCGAGCTGGCGGGAGTGCCGCTCGGAACCATGAAGTCCCGCCTGCGCCTGGCCCGGGAGCGCTTCCGCCGCCTGGCGGTCCAGCGTGACCTGGTCGGCCTGCTGCCCGCTGGGGAGGCCACGTGAGCCGCCTCGACGATCTCAAGCACGCCACCGAGCCCGACGCCGACGTGATCCGTCGCGTCAGCGCCGCCCTCGACCGCGAGCTCGACCCCGGCACGCTCAAGGCGCTCCTCCGCGAGCTGCCCGAGCCCGGCCCCGACGCCGCCCTGCGCGTGATCGCCCGCCTCGACGGTCCCCCGCCCCCGGTGAGCCCGACCGTCGGCCCGGTCGCCACCGCTGCAGGCCTCGCCTCGCTCGTCACCGTCGCCCTGCTCGGCGGACTGGCCGCCTTCCTGCTGCTGCCCTCGGGCCCCGTTCCTGCCCCTCGCCTGGACGCCCCCCTGCCCGGAGCGGTGGCGCTGCCCGCCGCCGTGCTCCAGTTCCAGGGCGAGGGGCACCTGGGTGGCACCGCCGAGCGGCCGGTGATCGCGTGGGAGCGCGGCGCAGTCGAGTTCGACGGCGCTGTCGCCGAGCATCTGGTGCTCGTCACCCGCGAGGCCACGATCACGGCGGACGACGCCCATCTTCGGCTGGTCCGCGACCCCCTGGGCTCCCACCTCGAGGTCCTGTCGGGCACGGCCAGCGCGACCTGTCATGCAGACGGTCCCGTCGCCGAGCCCGTCCTCGCCGGGGCCCAGCTGTCCTGCCTGCCCGTCAGCGCCGACGGCATGCTCGGCTGGCTGCACGCCCAGGCCGATCTGTCCACGAACGACCGCCTCGACGCCATCGACCGGGCCGAGTCCCGCCCCGACGGCTCTGCCGCTGCCCGCGCCGAGCTGGGTGCCCTGCGGATCGCCGCCCTGATGGAGCTCGGCCGCGACGCCGACGCGCTCGCCGCTGCCGAGACCTGGCTCGCAGGCGACCACCCGGTCCGCCGCACCGACGTCCTGCGCTTCGCTGCCAGCCTGGCCCTGCGCCTGCACGGCTGCGACCGCGCCCTGCCGTTCCTCGCGGAGCTCGCCGAGAGCGACCCCGAGGCTCGCACCGCCTACCAGAACTGCCAAGGAGACGTCCGATGAGAACCCTCGCCCCCCTGTGCCTGCTGGCCTTGATCGGCTGCGACCCCGCCGTGGACTTCCCTGCGCTCGACGACACCGGCGACCCGGACACCGACACCGACACCGACACCGACCCGGTCGATCCGGACGGCTGGGACAGCGCGCGGCCGAGCTCGGACTTCGCCTGGAGTGAGGTCGGCCGGGCCAGCATCGAGCCGTTCGGTGGTCCCCCGGTCAACCTGGTGAGCCAGATGGTCTCCGACGGCGACGTCGTGATCGGGCTGTCGTCGGCCTCGATCTACATCTCGGACGACGCCGGCCACAGCTGGCGACGCTCCGACCCAGGCCACGGCTTCACCTACGGCCGCACCCTCGCGCTGGACGGCGACGACCTCTACCTGGGCGCCTTCGACGGGCTGTGGCACTCGACCGACCTGGGCGAGACCTGGGAGCACCTGTCCAACGAGACCGAGGACGGCCGCGGGCTCTATGACATCCAGGCCGCGGGCGGTCGGGTGCTGGGCAGCATGGGCGGCAGCCTGCCCCACCTGCTCGAAGATGGCGTCTGGACGCCGGTCGTCCCGCCGAACGCCAACGCGCAGATCCACCTCACGGACACCGGTCTGGTGGCGGTGATCCCGTTTGTCGACATGATGTGGTCGACCCCCGACGACGGCACGACCTGGGAGCTCCTCGCCGAGACTGGGGTCGGCTTCCTCGACCACGTCGACGACGACCTCATCATCGGTCGGAGCGGGGTCAGCGGCATGCTCCGACGCAGCGACGACGGCGGCACCACCTGGACCGACCTCGCGACCATCGGCTTGTACGAGACGGTGCGCTACCACGAGGGCGTCTACTACGTAGGCAGCAACGGGGAGGGCCTGAGGACCTCGACCGACGGGCTGACCTTCGTCGACGCGTCCGCCGGCCTGCCCAACGGCGATGCGTCGAGCCTGTTCGACCTCGTCGTGCTCGACGATGGCGACCTGGTGACCACCACCTTCGCCCCCTACGGCGTGTACGCGGCCGACGCGGGCTCCGCCTTCGAGCGGGTCACGGACGGCCTCGACGGAGGCGCTCCATACGGCGTCGATCGGCATGGCGATGCGCTGGTCGCGAGCTTCGCCCAGCAGGGCCTGTGGCAGCGCGACGCGTCGGGTTCCTGGACCGAGCTGACGCCGGCGGGCGCCCTGTCGACCGAGAGCTTCGGCGCGGTCGCCAGCAACGGCTCCGTGCTCGCCGTCGCGACCGGGAGGGCGGGCATGCTCACCAGCACCGACGGCGGCGCCAGCTGGCA
>CALATR010000323.1 GCA_937891875.1 uncultured Pseudomonadota bacterium
GCCGACGGCGTCTTCGGCATGCAGTACCACTGGTCCATGACGCCGGGCGAGAGCACCTGGCAGGGCACCCCGGCCGAGGACGCCGAGGACTTCGAGATGGGCGCGCTGCCGCCCGAGCTCGCCATGCCGGTCGGCTTCGTGCTGGCGACCTTCACCGGCGGGGGCGTCGCCGTCGGCTACGACGCGCCTCGGATCCTCGTCCGCTGATCCCGTCGGCTACAGGATGAACGGCACCAACGCCCGGCGCTCCTGGGGGTAGTCGTCGAACTGCTCGTGGTACCAGCGGTGGTTCTGGACCGCGCGGGGTCCCAGGTTCGCCAGGGTGTACAGCGCGAAGCACAGCCCGGTCGGCGACCAGGTCAGCAGCGCCCATCCGAACCATTCCAAGGCTTCTCCCAGGTAGTTCGGGCAGCTGACCCATCGGAACAGGAAGCCCCGCGGGATGCGGTAGCCGCGCTCGCCCGGGGCACGCAGGTGGCGAAGGATGTGGTCGCTGCGCAGGTTGATGACCATGCCTGCCACGAAGATCCCCACGCCCACGAGGAAGCGCGGGTCCAGCAGCCAGCTGGTCTCGTAGCTGGACCAGGTGGTGAGCCACCGGGCCTGGACCCACACATTGAAGACGTTGAAGCTGAATCCCAGGCCGACCACGCTCAGCGGCATCGGCCGACCGCGCATGAGGAAGGGAAAGACGAAGGTGCGCTGCCCGTAGTGGGCAAGCCAGATGGCGAGCAGCACCCACGGCACGATGCCCGCCGGACGGTTCACCAGGAAGAGAGGGAGGATCCCGAGTGCGGACGGGCTCTCCATCAGCACCCACCCCCAGCGCGCGGGCAGGCTCGGACCCCAGCCGGACCGGACGTGCCGACCGTAGGGCGCGCGGACGAAGAGCAGGGCCCCCACGGTCGCGACGATCAGCACGGCGTAGGCGACGAGCCAGGGGATCACCGGGCGCCTCCGAGGGTGCGCTCGAAGCTCTCGTAGGCGTCCGCCAGGGTCTCGTCGATGGGACGCGGTGCAAAACCAAGGACCTCGGTCGCCTTTCGCTGGTCGAAGTTCCCCGGCGGTGCGCCCAGCGTGTCGAGGCCCTCGCGGGTGTAGAGCGGAGGTTGTCCGCGGAGTCTCGCCCACGCACCGACGAAGGGCACACCGAGCCGAGCGAGCGCGAGCGGGACCCGCCCCAGCGGTGCACGGCGACCGCAGATCGCCGCCGCTCGGCAGAGCAGATCATGGGTCGTACGCCAGGTCCCGCCGATCAGGTACCCCTCGCCGGGCGCTCCCTTCGCCTCGGCTGCGATCATGGCGTCGACCACGTCCCGCACGTCGACGAAGTGGAAGCCACCGGGCACCGAGGCGACCATGCCGCCCGCCCGCACGAACAGCAGGGCGCGCCCGAGGTGGCTGGGCTCGAAGTCCCATCGCCCGAGCACCGCGCCCGGGTAGACGGTGACGAAGTCGAGGTCGGCGATCTCACGAAGCACTGCTTCTCCCGCCGCCTTCAAGCGATCGTACGCCGGGGCTCCCGGCCCGGGGCGCGGCCCCTCCTCGTGGACCCGCTCCACGTCGAGGTCGAAGGCGTGGCAGCTGGACACGTGCACCAGCCGCCGGACCCCCGCCGCCCGCGCGGCCTCCGCGACGACCCTCACCCCGTCGACGTTGACCTCGAACACCCGCCCGCCCTGATCCCCGTCCAGCGAGATCAGCCCGGCGCAGTGGTACACGACCTCCACGTCGACCATCGCCCGGGCGACGGCGTCGGGGTCCAGGATCGAGCCCTCCGCCACGGCCACGTCCAGCCCCTCGAGTGGCCTGCGGTTGCGGTGGACCAGCACCCGCACGTCGCGTCCCTGGTCCAGCAGCGCCCGGACCAGGTTCGTGCCGATCTGACCGCTGGCACCGGTGACGAGGACCATGAGAACCCCTCTGACGACGAACGCCGGCCCCCGAGGGAGCCGGCGTCGTGGTCTAGGGTGCAGGGGCACCAGGACTCGAACCCGGGACCTGCTGATTTGGAATCAGCTGCTCTACCAACTGAGCTATACCCCTAGAGGCCCACGGGCCTTATGCGGGGGCGTGGCCGGGGTCAAGGCACGCTGTTCGGTCAGTCGCCGACCCAGCCCCAAAGCGCGATTCCGCCCGCCACCAGCGCCATGGCCCACGCGTACCAGGCGAAGCTGGCGAGGCGGCGCTTCTTGACGATGATGACCAACAGCACGAGGGCGGCGTACCCGCTGGCGAGCGCGGTCAGCCCGCCGATGCCCAGGGCGGGCAGGTCCATGGCAGCGAGGTCGGCGTCCTTGAGCTTGAGCACGAACGCGCCGAGGATGGCGGGCACGCTCATGAGGAAGGAGAAGCGTGCCGCAAAGGTCGGGGAGAAGCCCAACAACAGGGCGACGACGATGGTCGTGCCCGATCGGGAGATCCCGGGCGTGATCGCGAGGCCCTGGGCCGTTCCCAGCGCCAGCGCGTGCCACCAGGTCATGCCGGACAGCTCGGTGGTGCCGCCCAGGTTGCGCGACGCGAACAGCAGGGTGCCGGTGATCGCGAAGGTGACGACGAGGACGGCGGGCGTGCTGAACCAGAGGTCGAAGAGGTCCTGGAACAGGACGCCGATGAGGCCGGTCGGGATGGTCGCCAGGATGAGCAGCAGCGCGAGCTTGACCCCCGGTCGCTGCAGCAGGGGCTCCTCTCCGACGAAGGGGGCCTTGACGATGCCGCCGACGTCCTGCCGGTAGAACCACAGCACCGGCAGCAGGGTGCCGACGTGGAGGACCAGGTCGAACAGCACGTGGTCGCCGCTGACGTGCACGAACTGCTGGAAGAGCACCAGGTGGCCCGACGAGGAGACCGGCAGGAACTCGGTCAGCCCCTGGAGCAGGCCGAGGAACCAGGCGCCGAACCAGCTGCTCTCCGCCGCTGCGATCACGGCGCGTCCGTGTCGGTCTCGGGACCAGCGCCCGAGTCGGTGTCCGTCGGGTCGGTCGGTGGGGTCGGCGGGGTCAGCTGACGCACGGGCGGCTTGGGCTTGGGAGGTGCCGCTGCGGCCAGGCGCGCCGTGTGCCGCAGGACCCGGCGGGCGTCGTACTTGTCGAAGCTGGCCTCGAAGCCGGGCATCACGCCGCGCCCCCGCAGCACGACGTCCACGAAGCTGTCGACGTTGTCCTCGGTGACGACGCCCTCGAGACTGGCCACCGGCGAGACCAGGTCATCCGTCGCCGGACCGTCTCCGCGGGCTCCCCCGCCGTGGCAGGCGAGGCAGTGGCGGTCGTACAGCTCCCGCCCGCGGTCCTCGTCGGACAGGCGGCGGTTGCCAGCCGCGAACGCCCACGAGCCGAACACCGTCACCCCGACGGACAGGGTGGCGAGGGCGAGCGACGCGCGAAGCAGCGAGCGGGACAGGAGCGCCTCCATCGACGCAGCGGGTAGCCGGAACGCGCGCCGCTGGCGAGGCAGGGCCCAAACGAAAAGCGCC
>CALATR010000324.1 GCA_937891875.1 uncultured Pseudomonadota bacterium
ATGCCGTACAGCCCGTGCAGGTAGCTGAAGGTCTCGGCCCGAGCCGCGTCGTCCCCGGCGAGATCGAGCAGCTGCAGGGAGTCCGCCATCGCGGCGGTGGCGGGACCGCTGGACGCGGTCAACACCCCGCCGGCGGCGATCACTCCCCGGACGTTCTCGCTCAGGACATGGCTGTCGGTGTCCGGTGCCTGACCGCACACCTGGAGGAACCGCTGGTGCGCATCGACGAAGGCCTGCACCGCCCCACCGCCGGTCAGCTCGCCGTGCTTGGTGGGCCAGTGGGCCTGAAGTCGGGCGACCTGATCGATCGTGTTCTGGACCTGCGCGAGGATGGGGTTGCGCTTGTCGTCCACCACCTGCTGCGCCGCACCCAGCTCGAGCGTGCGCGCGTGCTTCTTCAGCTGCACCGGGCCGCTGCCCGAGCCGACGTCCGTCGGTGAAGCGACCTCGCCCAGCAGCTCCTCGGCGCTCTCCCCTGCAACGACCGCGTCAGCGACGGCATCCGCGTGGCGCTCCAGGTCATCCCCCGGCTCGCCCGTGCCCCCGTACAGGCTGACGCCGCTGCGCTGCTGCACCACGTGGGCCGCCTCGTGGGCTGCGGTGTGCAGGTCGACCGGTCCCGACGCGAACGCCACGTCCGAGCCCGTCGCGAACGCCTTCGCCCCCAGCGCCAGGGTCGCCTCGTCGGCGGCCTCGTCGTCGTGCGCCGCCATGTCGCTGACGTCGAAGCCCCCGAACGAGGCCTGGATCGCGTCCAGGAACGGAAACGCGCTGGCCGAGCCTGCCGTGCCCTCCTCGGCCAGGGCGTCGACGTCGGGCTCGGGCTCCAGCGCGGGAGCGAGCGACGGAGCGGCCGCAGGAGCGGGAGCGGCAGCAGGAGCGGGAGCGGCCTGGGCCGACTGGGAGCGGCGCGCCTTCATGAGGACTCCGGATCGAGGAGTCCGTACCGTATGCGTGCGGCGGATAGTCGGCGGTTTCACCTCGTTTCATCGGGGGGCGAGGACCTCCACCCGCCGCGCGATCACGACGCGGCCAACCAACGCGCAGCCGCCTACAGGCGATGACGAGGGTGCGGGAGGTTGATCAGAGGGTTCGCTGCCCCTGACCCGTTGCAGCTGCCTGCCCTTCGGAGGGCGGCCTGCCTCGCGGTTCGCAGCGTGGCCCGTCGCGGTGGGCCGTCCTCCCTTGCAGTCCTACCCCAGGGTCAGCCCCAGCTCGCGCAGGCCGTCGCGCAGGTCCTTGAGCCCCCGGTAGACCAGGTTCTCGGCGGACTTGGGCGCAATGTCCATCCGGTCTGCGATCTCGCGGACCGAGCGGCCGCGGAGGTGGTGGAGCACGGCCTCGGCGCGGTGCTCGGAGAGACGCTCGTCGAGCAGGCGCATGGCCGCGTCGAGCACCTGGCGGGTGTGGGCGGCGCGCTCGGGATCGACGGCACGCTCGCAGCCGGAGCGCTCGACGTGATCGGTGTCGGCGAGCACGCGCTTGCGGTGGCGCTGGCGGCGGATCTCGTCGAGCAGGACCGTGCGCGCGACCTGGCGCAGGTAGGTTCGGTTGAGGGTGCGGGTCTGGTCCTTCTCGAAGGCGCAGGTGATCCGGAGCATGGCCTTCTGGATGAGATCGTCCTGCAGGGCGCGCAGGCAGGCCGGGCAGGCCGCGGCGATCACCCGTCGAATGAGGGTGTAGGTCCGTCCTGCGTTGTGGTCTGCGATGGAGAGCGTGGCGACCATGAGGTCCTCCCGGGCGTGGGTTCGCCAGGGAGCAACGCAGGGCGCGTGCCAGGCCCGAAGCACGGGCGAACGCTCGTTTTCCGCGAGGTCTCGGCCGATCGGGCGGGCGCGCCCCTCCCCCGCCCCGGGCGCGCCCCTACCCGCGCCCGGTCGCCCGGCGTAGGGTGCGGGCATGTCCGACACCACCCTCGACCTCTCGCGCGGCCCCGGTGGCGGTCGTGGTCAGTCCCCGCGCCCCGTGCTGGTCCTCGCCTGGTCCGCCCACGACCCGAGCCGCGTCGGCGAGCTCGTCGACCCGGGCGCCGCCGGCGGGTCGACCACCTTCGGCCGCGCCGGCGCCGACACAGAGGCAGGCGGCCTGCTCCAGGTGCGCCCGGGCACGGTGCGGGCGCGCCCTCCCCTCGCCGATCCCTGGCTGTCCCGCCGCCAGCTCGAGCTGTCCACCCGCGGCCACGCGCTGTTCGTGCGCAACGTCGGGCGCTGTCCCATGCGGATCGGCCTGCGTCAGGTGAGCGAGGGGCTCGTCGAGCCCGGCGACGTCGTGGTCCTCGAGCAGCGGGCGGTCTTCCTGTGCGTCGTGCGCATGCCCGAGCTGCCCGCCCTGGCCGAGGCGCCGCGGTTCGCCTTCGGGGAGGCCGACGCAGGCGGCATGGTGGGCGAGAGCCCCGGCGCGTGGATGGTGCGGCACCAGCTGGCGCAGATCGCCCGGCGGGAGGAGCACCACGTGCTCGTGTTCGGCGAGAGCGGCACCGGCAAGGAGCTCGCCGCGCGGTCCGTGCACGCGGCGTCCAGCCGATCGCGCCGCCCGCTGGTCGCCCGAAATGCCGCGACCTTCCCCGAGTCCCTGCTCGACGCGGAGCTCTTCGGCCACGCCCGCAACTACCCCAACCCAGGCATGCCCGAGCGCCCCGGGCTGTTCGGTGAGGCCGACGGCGGCGTGCTCTTCCTGGACGAGCTGGGCGAGCTCCCCGACAGCCTGCAGGCCCACTTGCTGCGCGTGCTCGACGCCGGCGAGTACCAGCGCCTCGGCGAGCCCCGGGTGCGTCGGACCGACGTGCGCGTGGTCGGCGCGACCAACCGGGCCCCCCACGAGCTGCGCCACGACCTGCTCGCCCGCTTCGCCCTGCAGGTCTCCCTGCCCCCCCTCCGCGAGCGCCTCGAGGACGTGCCCCTCATCCTGCGCCACCTGCTCCGCGGGATCGCCGCCGAGCACCCCGACCTGGGCGAGCGCTTCTTCGCCAGCGGCGAGCCTCGCCTCGACACCGCCCTCGTCGCCGCCCTGCTGCGC
>CALATR010000325.1 GCA_937891875.1 uncultured Pseudomonadota bacterium
CATCTGCGAGCCGGTCGTCCTCCTCGATGTTCACGCTGCCGACCTGCACGATGCCGTGGTCGGCCTGGCGGCGACGTTCGAGCAGACCCTGGACGTCGACGCGGAGTACCGGGAGGCGATCGAGGGCACCCTGCGGCGGGAGATGGACCAGGGCCCCGACGTACTGGAGAACAGCGTCGCGGTCATCCACGCCACCCTCGAGGCACCCGGCCCGCCGGTGGCGGCGCTGATCCGGCTGGACGACGACAGTCCCGCCCACGCGCCCGACGGCACGGCGATCCGCTACGCGTGGGTGCTGCTGTCCAACGACCGCACCCACCCGCGCCTGAGCCTGGCCGCCGAGTTCGCCAAGCTGATGCACGAGCCGACCTTTCGCGAGGCCACCCTCGCCGCCCCCACCCAGGGTGCGCTGCTCCGGGTCTACGAAGAGGCGCTGAGCCGCAAGGTCGGCCTGGTCGACATGCCCCCCGGCCTCCGCTACAGCGGCCGGCTCTTCGGCGGCATGGCCCAGGACCTGCGCCGGCGGCTGCCCTGGTGGCTCGACGACTTCCGGGTCGGCTTCAGCTTCAAGGTCGTCGCCTCGACCCTGTTCATGTTCTTCGCCTGCCTCGCGCCGGCCATCGCGTTCGGCGGCCTGCTGCACGAGCTGACCGGCGGACAGATCGGCGCCGTCGAGACGCTGCTGGCGTCGGCGGTGTCCGGCCTGCTGTGGGCGCTCTTCGCCGGCCAGCCCATGGCGATCGTCGGTGCGACCGGCCCCAACATCATCTTCACCGGCATCCTCTACGGCCTGTGCGTCCGCTACGACGTGCCCTTCCTCGCCACCGCGGCCTGGGTGGGCCTGTGGTCCATGCTCTTCATGTGGATCCTCGCCGCGACCGACGCCAGTGTGCTGATCCGCTGGTTCTCCAGGTTCACCGATGAGATCTTCGCGGTGCTCATCGGGCTCATCTTCGTGGTGCAGGCCGTCGACGACATCCGCGATGGCTTCGTGGACCCGGACATCGCCAACGACACCGCGCTGTTCACCCTGGTGCTCGCGGTAGGCACCTTCGGCATCGCCCGCGGCCTGTCCCAGTTCCGCCGCTCGCCCTACCTGCTACCCCGGGTGCGCGAGTTCCTGGCCGACTTCGGTCCGGCCATCGCGATCTTCGGGATGAGCGGGCTCGCGCTGTACATGCACACGGTCGACCTGCCGGCCCTGCCCGTCCCCGAGACGCTCGAGCCCACGACGGAGCGCTCCTGGCTGGTCAACCCCCTCGACGCTCCCATGTGGGTCTGGTTCGCCTCGGCCCTGCCCGCGCTGCTGCTGACGCTGCTGGTCTGGTTCAACCAGAACATCACCGCCCGCCTCATCAACAGCCCCGACAACAAGCTGCTCAAGGGCCCCGCGTACCACTGGGACATCGCGGTCATGGGCACCCTGCTCGGCCTCATGAGCATGTTCGGTCTGCCCTGGGTCGTCGGCGCGGTCGTGCGCTCGCTCAACCACGTGAAGAGCCTCGAGCGCACCGAGGGCGGCGGACCCGGCCTGGGCGTGCTCGAGAACCGGGTGTCCAACATCGCCATCCACCTGATGATCGGCGGGTCGCTGCTGCTGCTCCCCCTGCTCGCCTACATCCCGATGGCCGTGCTCTTCGGCGTCTTCCTCTTCATGGGCGTGGGCACCCTGGGCGGCAACCAGTTCGCCGACCGGATGCGGCTGTGGGTCATGGACCCGCAGAAATACCCGGAGACCCACTATCTTCGCGCGGTGCCCAAGCCGGTGATCCACGTGTTCACCATCGTGCAGGTGGTCTGCCTGGTGATCCTCTGGGTGGTGAAGTCCAGCGTGATCGGCCTCGCCTTCCCCTTCTTCGTCGCCATGCTGGTGCCCGTGCGCATGCTGCTCGGCCGGTGGATCAACCCCGAGCACATCGCGCTGCTCGACGGCGACGAGCTCCCCGCGGACGAAGAGTTCCGCGACGTGGGCGTGTAGCACCGCGCGCGACGCGCCCCGCGGGGCTCGAGCACCTTTCAGGGGCGTGGCAGCACGGCGCGTCCGAGACCGTGACGATCCCGCCTCACGCGGGGAACTCACGAGGATGATACATCCGTGAAACAGACCCAACGAGGGGCGACCACGCTGTTGTGAGTCGCAATAGTCTGTTCACCACGCGTATATTGCGCTCACGTTTCAACCTGAGTGGCACCGCGAGACCTCGATGAACCAGACGATCGGACGGAACCCCATGGCCACCCTGGGCCGGTACCGGCTGGAGTCCCTCATCCACCGCGGCCCTTCCTCGCACGTCTACCGCGCCACCCACGAGCTCCTGCGCACCCGGGTCGCGGTGAAGTTCCTCAACGACGGGTCTGCCGCCCGCGCCACCGACTCGCTCCAGCGCGAGCTCGCCGCCCTCTCCCGCCTGCGCCACCCCAACGCGGTGCAGATCCTCGACACCGGCACGGCCCTCGAGAGCGGCGTGGAGAAGCCCTACATCGTGCTCGAGTTCCTGGACGGGAGCTCGATGCGCGAGGTGCTGAACCGACGGCGGCGCTTCAACCAGGTGCGCGCGTGGCAGGTCGCGGTGCAGCTGCTCTCCGCGCTCGCCGAGGCCCACCGGCTCGGCATCGTGCACCGGGACATCAAGCCCGAGAACCTCTTCCTGAAGGAGCGGAACACCGGGGTCGAGCACGTCACCGTGACCGACTTCGGGCTCGCCCAGACCACCGGCGCCCTGGCCGAGCACCCCCTCACCTCCACCGGCTTCCGCTCCAGCGGCACCCCCCAGTACATGGCGCCCGAGCTGGCCCGGGGGCAACCCGCCACGGCGGCGTCGGACGTGTACGCAGTCGGCATCACACTCTACGAGGTCCTCGCCGGAGAACGGCCGTTCGAAGCGGATGATCCCATCTCGATCCTCTACCGCCAGGTGAACGACGCCCCCGAGCCCCTGGAGAACCTGGTCCCGGTCAGCGCCAGCTTCCGCGAGCTGGTCCACCGGGCCCTGCACAAGGACCCCGAGCAGCGCTTCCGCGACGCCACCGAGATGCTGACCGCCCTGCGCCGGATCGACGCCGCCGAGCTGCGCCGGCACAGCCTGTCCGAGTTCGAGGCGGCGGTCTTCGAGGATGCGGTCGACACCGTGGACATCGACCTGCCGCAGTTCACCGGGGAGTTCGAGCTGGTCGCCCCCGCCGAGCCCGCAGCCGGATCGCTGGACGCGGTCAAGATCGTGACCGCCGCACAGACCATCACCCTGTCGTCCGAGCGCCCCCGGGTGTGGGTGCTGTCGGACGACCCGGGGATCCGCCGCTCCGCGGTCCAGGACGCCATCGAGCACCTCGCCGGCGAGTACGACGTGCGCACGCTGGACACCGCGGATCGCAGCCGGGTCCGCGCCACCCTGCTCTCCGGGGAGACCGCGCTGCCCTGGGTCGTCCTGTTCGGCGACATGCACGTGCTGCTCGAGGATCCCCTGCTGGGTCTGTTCCGCACGGTCGGGGAGTGCACCCGGCTGCTGGTCTCGACCCACGCGAACCACGAGCTGATCATGACCGCGGTGAACTACTGCGGCCTGGACGCCCACGTCGCCCTGCCTGCCGAGACCGACGCGCTGATCGCCGAGGTCGCGCGGGCCGTGGAGCGGACCCGCTCGCTGTTGCTCCACTACGACGCGCTCCGGATCGCACTCCGAGATGCGCGGATGGACGTCCACAACCTCAAGGACCGCCTGACCGTGTGCGCGTCCCGAGGACTCGAGGAGGGTGCATGAGCGCAAGGTCGAGCGCGCAGATCGACTGCCGGGGCATGCAGTGCCCCGCCCCCATCCTGCAGGTCTCCAAGGCCGCACGAGAACACAAGGGCAGCCCGGTGCTGCTCACGGTGACCGCCGACGACGAGGACTTTCCGGTCGACGTGAAGGCGTGGTGCCGCTCCGCGAACGCCCAGCTCTACGGCATCGAGGAAGCGGGCGGCACCTGGACGGCGACCATCGGCCTCAACGGTGCCCCGGCCCCCGGGGACGCGCAGGCCGGCCCCCGCCTCGCCGCGCCGAGCCTTCCGCCCGAGGTCACGCCGCCGCCGACCGCGCGCCGCCCGGCCCCCCAGCCCGCCCGACAGGTGCAGCTGGTGCGACCGCTCGATGCGCCGGGCCCGGTCGACCTGCGGGGCAAGGCCAGCGGGGCGGCGATCCTCGAGCTCGGCCAGGCCTTGCTTGCCAATGGCGGATCCATCGGATTCCTCGCCGATCCTGGCCGCTTCCAGTCCGACGTCTACGCCTGGGCTGCCGCCACCGGCGCCCGGGTCGAGGGGCTGCGGGTCGACAGCGACGGCGTGCACGGCCGGGTCGAGCTGGACCCGGCGATCGCCGCCGAGGTGACGCCCGTCGTGCCGATGGCTCCCCTGCCGCAGACCCACCTCGCCGCGACCCCCGACGCCGCCACCCGCGAGAACCTGTGCACCCTGCTGGTGCTGCACAACGACTTCGAGAACCTCCTCGCCGCGCTGATGGTGGCCAACACCTCGGCTGCCCAGGGCATGGAGGTGGCCATCTACTTCTCCTTCTGGGGTGTCAACCTGCTCCGCGGCGAGGGCGCGCGCGCGGTCGAGGGCACCGAGCTGGACCGCCCGTCGATGACCCAGGCGATGATGAAGTGGATGATGCCGCGGGGGCCGGCGCGCCAGAGGCTCGGCAAGATGAACATGGGTGGCATCGGGCTCGGCATGATGAAGCGGATCATGCGCCAGAAGAACGTCCTCGGCCTCGAGCAGCAGATGCAGGAAGCCGCCGAGCTGGGCGTCACCTTCCACGTCTGCACGATGAGCATGGGCATCATGGGGATCCAGAAGCAGGACCTCATGACGCTCCCCAACCTGC
>CALATR010000326.1 GCA_937891875.1 uncultured Pseudomonadota bacterium
CCACCCGTCGTCCTGCTTGACCCGCCGCGCGGCCATGACCACGTCGTGGTCCTCGAACACGCGCCAGCGGGGATCGGCGGCGAGGTGCAGCAGCAGGGCCTGGGCGCCGCCGTCGTCGAGGCTGGCGAGCGCGGACGTGTCCATGCTGATGTCGTAGTCGAGCTTGGAGCGCACCAGGCTCTTGAGATCCAGCGCGGTCGCGTCGCCCGAGAGTGGCGGTTCATCCTCGCTGTATGGCGTGTTCAGCCCGCCCAGGGGTACCGTCTCCAGCGCGCCCGTGTCGAGCTGGGTGGACAGGGTCGCGTTCGTCGCGGACGCACCCGCGCTCTTGGGCGCAGCCGTGGTGGGACGGACGCAGGCGCCAGCGAGGGTCACCGACAACACGGCGACTCCCAGGCTCGCGAGGGAGGGGGAACGATGGAGCACAAGCTCTCCACAAGCGGAGGAGGGTCCCAGAGTATGGGACTGCATCGGTCCGTGGATCGGCAGCGGCTGTCGTCAGCCTGACCCCTGGGGACTGACACCGTCAAACCCGATCTTCGCCCGGACCGTAAGATGCGGCCCACAGACCCGTTCGGCGGTCGGAGGTCCGATGTCCCAGTCGTCTTGGTTCCGTCCATGGATGATCCCGGCTGCGGTGCCGGTGGCGTTCATGGCGGTCTGCTCGCTCGGGTGCCTCGCCGGGGGACCGTGCGGCGGGCTGTGGTGGCAGTACGGCATCTTCCAGTACGGGGAGTGTCCGGTAGGCTCGGTGCGCGCCGGGGCCGACGTGCAGGCGTACCGACTCCTTCGCGGCTCCGACGACGGCGTCGTGCTGGTGAACGTGCAGGCCCGCTGGATGGCCCGGGGCGACGACCATCCCCGTGCCCGCACCGCCTGGCGCGGAGCGTCGGCCTACCTGGCCTTGCTCGACGACGAGGGCCATCCGGTGGAGGGCTTCGCGGCGAGCGACGAGACGCCGTGGTGGGGCCGCGACGCCACCCGCACCTTCGCCGTGACCCTCCCGGCCGACCTCGGCGACGGGGACTACACCCTGCGCACGACCGTCGGCATCGCGGGCGAGGAGCTGGTCGTCGACACGCCGGTCGCCCTGTACGCCCCGGCCCTCGCCCACGTCGCCCTCGACCGCCCGCTCTACGAGCCCGGCAACGCGGTGCGCATGCGCTCCGTGCTGCTGCGGCGCACCGACCAGTCCCCGCTGCCCGGCCGCCCCGGTCGCTGGGAGATCCGCGATCCCCAGGGACAGCTGGTGCACGCCGAGAAGGATCGCGCCGCGGGCTGGGGCGTCGCCGACACGACCTTCTACCTGGCGAGCGACGCCACCGTCGGCGCATGGACCGCCACCTGGCGCAGCGGAGATGCCTCCGACGCCGTCAGCTTCGACGTGCGGCCGTTCTCCCTCCCCCGGTTCACGGTCGAGGCCGAGGCCGAGAAGAAGTGGTTCCACCCCGGGGATCCGCTGAAGCTCTCCGGCCGGGTCACGTACACATCGGGGGCTCCGGTCGCCGACGCGAACGTGCAGGTGCGCCTCGCCGTGGCCGAGGGGCGCTGGCCGCTGCCGGTCTCCTGGGAAGAGCCGCGCACCGTGCGAACCGATGCTCAGGGCCGCTACGAGGTCGAGATCGGCGAGATCCCCGAGGAGGAGCTCCTCGAGCGCGAGCTGTCCGCCTTGACCGCCATGGTGCAGGTCACCGACGAGACCGGCGAGACCCAGGGAGGGCGGGCCCGGCTCGTGATCTCCGCGGACGACGTGCGCGCCGAGGTCCTCACCGAGCTCGACGGTGGCCTGGTCGGCGGCTTCAACAACCGCGCCTGGATCCGGGTCACCACCCCCGACGGCGTGCCGGTGACCGACACCGACCTCATGGTGGGCAACCCCTTCGACGAGGGCGCCAAGGGCCACGAAGCGAAGACCGACGCGGACGGCGTCGCGATGCTCCAGCTCGATCCGGGTGATCCCATCAGCGTGCCCGTGCCGGCCGTCCCGGTGCGCATCCGTCCCCGCCGCCCCGAGCCGGTGCGCCTGAACACCGCGGTCGTGCGGCCGACCAACGCGTCGCCGACCCTGCAGGAGCGCCGGGTGCTCGACAGCCTGCACGCCGGGATCGCCCGCTGCGGCGACTACGCTCCCGGCGGGGCGCAGGTGGCGATGGGGGGCACCGTCGACCGCACCGGCCGGGTCAGCGGGCTCGGGATCGGCGGCCGTGCGGTCGACCGCTGCGTCGGCGACGTGGTCCGTGGCGCTCGCTTCCCCGCCGACGGACCCCGGGCGCTGCAGCTCGACTGGTCCGTGCCCGACAGCCTCAAGCCCACCCTCAACAGCAGCGTCACCGGCGTGTTCGGCACCCAGACCGGCGCCCAGACCGCCATCAGCCAGGGGTTGGTGGAGGCGCGCAGCTGCCTGTCCGCCGATCGCGGTCGGAGTGGCGCCGAGGTGTTCTCCGGGACGTGGACGCAGCGTGAGGGCCGCTCGAACCTGGCGTTTGACCTGGATCGTGGCGGGGCGACCGGTCTGGCGCCTGCAGATCTCGCCTGCGTCGAGCGGACGCTACGTGGGGTGGTGCTCCCCGATGAGGCCGATGAAGACGCACTCGGCGGCCTGTCCGTGAGCCTGTACCGCCAGGGGGAGTCCTCGACCCGCAAGCCCCAGGCCACGTTCATCACCGGCTACCCGGTCGGCGTCGTGGCCATGGCCGGCAGCGAGAAGAAGGGCCAGACCCTGGCGGTCGTCGGCGTGGGGTCGGTGCCGCCCCTGCGCGTGCGCATGACGCCGAGCCTGCCCAGGCCCGGAGAGACCGTCACCGTCGACTTCCTCCGCGGACCCGACTTCTACGGCGAGCTGCCGCGCAAGGTCCAGCTCCGCCAGGGCTCGCTGAGGGTCGCCGAGGCGGAGCTCCCCGAGGAGGGCAAGCGGCAGGTGACCTTCGAGATCCCCGAGGATGGACGCGGCTACTTCCATGTCGAGGTGAACGGCGCCCGCGGCATCGTCTTCGTGCAGGACCCCAACCCGCTCGCTTTGTCGCTGACGACGGACAAGGACAGCTACGCGCCCGGCGAGCAGGCGAGCCTGACCGTGCGCACCACCGAGGGCGGCAAGCCCGTGCCCGCAGCGGTCGGACTGTCCGGCGTCGACGAGACCCTCGGTCAGCTCGCGACCCTGCTGGGACCGGACGACATGGGTCGGGTCACCGTGCGCGCGACGGCTGATCGCCCGGCATTCGGCGCGTTCGATCCCCGCGCCCTCGCGCTCGGCCGCATCCGGGGCGAGCACGCGGCCACCGCGGCCGTCATGACCCTCACCACGATCCCGATGGACGCGGCTGGCGACGAGCCTGTGCGTGCCAGCAGCCAGGCCACGGTCGACGACCTCGAGGTGCTGGGCCGCCGCTTCTGGCGCGCCCGGGCCGCCCTGGTCGACAAGGTGCGCGCGTGGGAGGCCAGCGCTCCCGCCGGCGAGCTGCTCACGAACGAGCGCCTGCGCGAGCTCTGGAACGAGACGCTGCGCGACCTCGAGGCTGCCGGGACCCCGGCCCACGACGCCTTCGACCGGCCCCTCACCCTCGACAACCTGCCTTCGACCTTGATTCCACGCCTGGACCCCCGCGAGATCGCCGCCGATGCGACGCGGCTTCCCGAAGACGTCACCAGCTGGCCCGCCTGGGTCGACAAGGAGGTGCGCTGATGCGGCGCCTGACCCCGATCCTGACCGTCCTCGCTGCATGCTCGCTGAGCGCGGAAGCCCCGATGGAGCTCGAGAACGCTGACTATGCGTACAGCGAGGAGGAGCCGGCCCCGATGAAGCAGGAGGCGCGGGCCAGCAGTGCGCCCTCCGCCGAGCCCGTGGACGCCCTGGACGATGCGGGCGGTGGAGACGGCATCTTCAGCTCGGCTGCCGAGCTGGGCGGCGCGAAGAATGCCCGCAGCGACCAGGACGCCGAGAAGCCCCAGCCTGACGACGACTCCACCGAGCCCGGCCGCACCCGCGCCTGGTTCCCCGAGACCTTCCTGTGGGAGCCCCTGGTCGAGACCGGTCCTGACGGGGTCGCCGAGATTCCGGTTCGGGTGCCCGACCGCCTCACGTCGTGGCGGGTCCTCGGGCTGGCCCACTCGGAGCACGGCCAGGCGGGCTCGGTCCACACCTTCGCCAGCGTGCAGGACGTCTACGTCGATCCCGTCGTGCCCGGACACCTCTACGTGGGCGATCGGATCGCCCTGCCGGTGCAGTCGGTGAACACCTCGCGCACGGCCCGGGACGCGGTGCTCTCGGTGGAGGGCTCGGCCTCGCTGTCAGGTGGCGGAGGTGGGGCGTTGAAGCTCCTTCCTGGCGGCACTGTCCTCCGGACCGTGTCCATCGATGCGCCCTACGCCGGGCAGGGCATGGTCCAGGCCCGCCTGGGCACCCTGGACTCGGTCGTGCGTCAGGTCTCGGTGCGGCCGGTCGGCAAGCCCCACCTGGCCGTGGCCGGCGGCAGCGTGACCGACGTGCGCAGCTTCAGCCTGCCCGGTCCGAAGGGCGCAGATCCCGCCACCCAGGAGCTGGTGGTGCAGGTCTACCCGGGGGGCCTCGCGGTGCTCCAGGCCGAGCTCGACCGGGTGGGCGGCGGGGGCTCGGTCGCCGATCCGGCATACGGGTTTGCCGTCACCAGCGTGCTCGGCGACCTGTCGGCTGCGGCGGGCGTCGAGGTCGATGACGAGGCGGTGCGGCGGGTGCGCCAGCAGTCCTGGCAGCGCCTCATTCGCTCGGCAGGACTCGATCCCCAGCCCGACCGTCTGGTGTGGCTGGTCGGCGCCCTGCGCGAGGTCGAAGGCCACGAACTGGCCGTCGAGCGTCGCGATCTGTGGGCCCGGCGCCTGGTCGAGGCGCAGCGTGCGGACGGCACCTGGGCGCCCGGGGACAGCGGTACCCTGCAGGCGCTGATCGTGCAGACCGCGACCGCGGCCTGGGTGCTCCCGGAGGACGAGGCGTACGACACCGCCCGCGCCAAGGCTGCCAGCGCCATCGAGCGCCTGGCGCGCCAGGTCGACGATCCGTACACCGCGGCGGTCGTGGTGGCGTCGGGCCTCGTGGACGGCGAGCTCGAGCGCACCCTGGTCGCCGAGGTGCTGGAGGGCGTGCGCGAGCGCTCGGACGGCAGCCGCACGGTCCGCGGCGCGGGGAGCGTGCACAGCGGGTTCGGCGGCATGGCGAGCCACGCCGAGACCCTGGCCTGGACCCGCCTGGCCCTCGCGTCTCGGGATGACCTGCCCTGGCGCGACGACCTCGTGGCCGAGCTGATGGCCGGCTACGGCGCCCGCGGGTTCGGGGCTGGACGGGCGGATCTGGTCGCCCTGGTTGCCGTCGCCGACGCCCTGCCCCAGGTGACGAGCCCGGTGGACGTGGTGCTGCTGAAGGACGACGAGGAGGTCGCGCGCGCCACCCTCGATCCGTCCCAGCCCCGGGATCCGGTGAGCCTCGCCGCCGTTCCTGGCGGGGAAGATCCCAGCTACACCCTGAAGATCGATGGCTCCGCCCCCGGCCTCGCGTGGACGGCCCGCCTGCGCTCCTACACGCCCTGGGAGTCCCCGCGGAACACAGGGGTCGAGGCCAGCTTTGCTCCGGGCACCCTGCGCGCTGGTCGAGTCTCCAAGGCGACCCTGACCCTGGCGGCACCGGGAGGCAGTCGGGTGAAGGCCAAGGTCGGCCTGCCTGCTGGCACCTGGGTCGATCTGGACGCCCTGCGGACCCACCCGGCGATCGCGTCGGCGGAGCAGCGCGAGGACACCCTGGAGCTGCAGCTCAACGCGCTGGGGGCGGCGGAGATCCTCGAGCTGCCGATCTCGGTGCAGCCGGCATTTGCCGGTCTCTTCTCGACCGGACCGCTGTCGCTGGAGGTGCGCGGCGCGGGTGCGGTCGACCTCGATCTGCCCCCGCCGAAGTGGCGTGTCTCGTTGTGAACGGGGTGTGTACTCACTGACGCTCCTCCGAGCGCGCGCTACCCTGTGTGCTCGGAGGTAGACCATGCGCACCTTGACCCTCGTGCTCTCCGCGATGCTCGTCCTGTCCGCCTGTGACGGCGGCACCACCGACGAGACCGACACCGACCCCGACACCGATACCGACACCGACTCGGACACCGTCCCGCTGGTCCCGGTCCTCGAAGGCACCGTGAAGGACGCCGACGGCAACCCGGTCGAGGGCGTGTCGCTGTTCTTCTGCAACTACGAGATCTGCTACCAGCAGGGCACCGACGCCAACGGCGCCTACAGCTACATCCAGGCGCGCACCGGCTCCTACGCCCTGAAGGTGCACGCGGACGACCTTCCGACCGCGACCACCGCGCTCGCCGCGACCGAGGGCCAGGAGACCCGGACCCTCGACATCGTGCTTCCGGACTACCAGAAGTCGATGCCGGTGCCGACCTCCGCCGGCGAGTACGAGCTGGCGGACGGCTTCTACGTGACCCTGTCCGCCTCGGCGATCTCGATCCCCGCGACGTCTCAGGACGAGGTTGTCGGCGGAACCTTCGTGGCTCCGGGCGATCGCATGCCCATCGACGAGATGCCGCCCACCGGCACCGTCGCCGGCATCTGGTACCTGGAGGCCTACGACGCCACGCCCACGGGCAACGACCTGCCGTTCCGCATCGCCGACGTGTCGGGTCTGGGCCTGGCCGACGGCGACACCGTCGACATCTACGTGCACAGCTACAAGGCCTTCACCGAGAACGACCAGGCGACCAGCCAGTGGGTCTCCGCGGGCTCGACCACGGTCAGCGGCACCGAGGTCACCGGCGCCCTGCCGTACCTGTCGACCGTCTTCCTGATGAAGACAAACTAGGAGACCTTTGGGCCGCGCAGCGAGACCGGAGGTCTGCTAGAACGCCGAGATCGTCCCGCGTAGCGGGGCGACCGAAGGGGCCGTAGCAAGGCAAGCCGCGCGAATGACACCGCCATGAGAAACGCCGAAGGCGGATCGAGTGGGA
>CALATR010000327.1 GCA_937891875.1 uncultured Pseudomonadota bacterium
CGCATGCAGGAGGGCGTGCTCTCGCTCATGCAGATGGCCAAGACCTGCGCCGCCCTCGCCAACCTGCAGGATGCCGGCCTGCCCTACATCAGCGTACTCACCAACCCCACGACGGGCGGTGTCGCGGCCAGCTTCGCGATGCTCGGCGACCTCATCCTGTCCGAGCCGGGCGCGCTCGTCGGGTTCGCGGGGGCGCGGGTCATCAAGGAGACCATCGGCCAGGACCTGCCCGACGGCTTCCAGACCGCCGAGTACCTCCTGGAGCACGGCATGGTCGACCGGATCGTGCGCCGCGGCCACCTCCGGGACGAGCTCGGCACCGTGCTGCGCCAGCTGATGGGCATGTCCGCCCTCGAGCGTGACGACGAGGTGCCCCGTCCGCTCAACCGGGCGAGCGACGCCGATCCAGCCGTCACCGAAGGGACCAGCGTCAAGGTCTCATGATCCGCCACCCCGTCCTCGACCAGCTGGCCGCATCGGGCGTGAAGATGGGGCTCGAGCGGGTGGCCAGCTTCCTGGCCCACCTCGGCGAGCCGCACCTGGCCTACCCGGTCATTCACGTCGCCGGCACCAACGGCAAGGGCAGCACCTGCATGATGCTGACCTCGGCGCTGATGGCTGCCGGCTACCGCGTGGGCACGAACCTCTCGCCGCACCTCGAGCAGGTCAACGAGCGGGTGCGCATCGACGCCGCCCCCATCGACGACGTCACCATGGGCACGGCGATCGAGGCGATGGACCGGCACCGCGCCGACTGGGCCCGCGCCATCGGGCTCACCGAGGCTCCGCTCACCTACTTCGAGTTCCTGACCGTGCTCGCCCTGCGCCACTTCGCCGAGCGCAAGGTCGACGTCGCGGTCATCGAGACGGGCATGGGCGGTCGCCTGGACGCGACCAACGTGGTCAAGCCGGTCGTCACCGTGATCACCACGGTGGGTCTCGATCACCAGGACGTGCTGGGCACCACGCTCACCGAGATCGCGTCGGAGAAGGCCGGGATCATGAAGAAGGGCGTGCCGACGGTGATCGGCCTCCTTCCTCCCGAAGCGCGCGACGTGGTCGAGGCGCGGGCCCGCATGCTCGGCTGCGAGCTGTGGCGGCCGGGACCCCAGCTGCGCAAGGAATACCGCCGTGGCAAGTGGAGCTTTGCCACCCCCGACGGCACCGTGAGCGAGGTCGATCTGCCGCTGCAGGGCGAGCACATGGGGCACAACGCCCAGGTCGCGGTCGGCGCCCTGCACATGCTCCGCCGCCTGGGCTTCCACCTGCCCCCCGACGCCATCCACGGCGGTCTCGAGGCGGTGGACATCGCCGGTCGCCTGGAGGAGCTCGCCCCCGGGCTCATCGTCGACGGCGCCCACAACGTGGACGGCGCCAAGGCGCTGGCGGCGTGGCTGGCGAAGCGAGAGCGCCCCGGTCGGCGCATCCTGCTGCTGGGCATGGGTGCGGAGCGGGATCCGGTCCCGGTGGCCCAGCTGCTCGAGCCCCACGTGGACGAGATCGTCACGACCCGCTGCGCCCACCCGAAGGCGGCGGACGCGATGGAGCTGGCGATCCGCCTGCAGAACCACCTGGACGTCGACCTGGCCGCCGGACGCGACATCGACCACGACCTGCCCGAGGTCTACGCGGAAGCGGACGAGACGATCGTCGCGGGCAGCCTGTACCTGGCGGGCGCGGCGAGGAGTCTGGTGAGGGACGGGGCTATCGAGGGGATCGTGGCGGGGCAGGGCGCGGGGGAGGAGTAGGGCGGATCAGTCCCTGGGCGGGGCGGCCGAGTTGGTGTGGCGGGAAGTTGCGGTGGCACGGGCAGGGGAGTGGCGGGGCGGTCTCTGGTCCCTGGTCTCTGGGGCCCACTGCTAGCGGGGGCATCCGGCATGGAGTGGCGGTGGTCCGGGACCTGAAGTCTGACCCGCTGCAGCCACTCGGCTGCGACCCCGCCATCGACCAGCGCCGTTGGGATCGCCTTGCCGGAAGTCACGAAAATCCCGCCTTCGCCCACCCGTTCGGGGAGGGCCCTAGTGACCAGGGACCAGAGACCGACCCGCCACTCCCCCGCCCGCAGCAACGCGACTCCCCGCGAGCGGATCGCGAGCCGCCACGTCCTTCCGAGCGCGCCCGTCCCTACGGAGCGACCACCAGCGGCTCGAACTTCAGCTGCCCCGCCATCATCGTCGACAGCACCGTGTTCATGCCCTCCAGGTCCTCCCTTCCCGTCGTCGTGCGGATCCCCGCGACTCCGACCAGGTACGCGCCGACCTGGGGGAAGGCCTCCGCGGGGATCGCGACCTCGCCGGCTGGCTCGCCGCGGGTGAGCTCGTACACGCCGCGGATGTCCTCCGGGCGGTTGTCCCACACGATGTTGCCGTCCTGGTCGACCACCACGACAAACGCGCCGTCGTAGTCCTGGCCGGTCAGGTCGACCGAGAACCCCGTGTTCGCCGTGTGGCTCTGGGGCACCGTGAACGAGGCCGCGGGGGGCAGGTCCACCGCAGCCGTGGCCGTGTCGCCGGACAGGGTCACGGCCAGCTGCCAGGTGCCGCCGGACTCGTAGGAGATCGCACCCGGCTCGAGGGCGTAGGAGCCCGGAGCCAGCTCGCCGACCGCCTGGCCGTGCAGGGTGACCGTCGCCCCGGAGATCGGCGCGTTCTCGAGATCGGCGACGTCCGCGGCGTCGGCCAGGAAGACCGTGGCGCCGGCGCCCTCGGCGTACTCCGAGGGCAGGTCGATGTCGCTCGCCTCGTCGGGCGGAGCGACCCCCAGCACCAGCGCCTGGGTGACGAGGGGGTTGGTGAGGTCTCCGATGAGGTCCCGTCCCTGATCGATCAGGTCGCAACCGCCGAGGAGCAGGACGCCGATGAGGCCTGCGCGCTGGAACATGTCTCCTCCAAGCCCGTCGGAAGTGGCCGAGCCGTGGTCTTCGGGTCGGCCAGACGTCAGATCACCTTGACGCCGGGACGGGTGCTACATAGATACCCGCGGTTTTCGACCCCGTGCCACCGCGTACGGGGTCAGTGCTTCCTGGAGACATTCATGGCCTCGCTCACCCAGACCACCCGCTACAAGCGCAAGCTCCGGCAGAAGAAGGCCGGTCGCAAGGCGAAGAACCGCCGCGCGCTGCATGGCACCACCCCCGCGTTCGCGATCCACAGCCCCGAGGCTGTGGCCAACGCGCCTCTTGCACAGCTCTCTCCCGAGCAGCGTGCAGAGCGCGAGAACGAGGGCTGAGAGCCCCCGGAGGTCGGGTGCAGGGGACCGAGGACATCCTGGGCCACAGGGCGGTGATCGACCGGCTCTGGGCGGCCCTGTCCCGCGACGCCCTGCACCACGCCTACCTGTTCGAGGGGCCCTCGGGCCTCGGCAAGCACCTGGTCGCCAGGCGTCTTGCCATGGCCGCGAACTGCGAAGCGGTGGACGCGGATGGCGTCGACCCGGCGCGACATCCGTGCGGGGTCTGCCCCTCCTGTCGGGCCATCCTGCGGGGTGAGCACGCCGACGTCATCGAGCTGGGACCCGATCCGGACAAGAAGACGCCGACCATCACGGTCTCGCAGGTGCGCGAGGTCGTGCGCCAGGTCGGCTACCACCGCTACACCGGTCGTCGCCGGGTCGTCATCGTCGATCCGGCCGAGGCCATGGCGGCGCCGGCGGCCAACGCCCTGCTCAAGACCCTGGAGGAGCCGCCCGAGGGCACGGGCTTCATCCTCGTCGCCCACAGCGCGTCCTCGCTCCTGCCCACCATCGTCAGCCGCTGTCAGCGGGTGCGCTTCGCGGCGGTTCCGGTCGAAGCGCTCGAAGGCTGGCTGCAGGACAACGGGCACGCCGACGGGCCGATCCTCGCCCGGCTCGCCCTGGGTCGGCCGGGTGCAGCACTCGCCCTGTCCGACGGGGGCCTCGACGCACGCCGGGCCCTGCGCGATCAGGTGATCCGCCACATCGAACGCGGAGATCTCGGCGATCTGTTCGAGCTGTCCAAGGGGATCTGCGCCGGCGATCGCCAGGCGTGGCTGGTCGAGGTCGAGCGGGTGCTGGAGCTCCTCGAGGACGGGCTGCGCGACGCGGTCGTCGTGGCGTCGGGCGAGCCGGTGGAGCTGCTCGACGGCGAGGCCAGCGATCAGGCGGCGCGGTGGGCGGATGCCCTGTGGCCGACGGGCATCGCGCGGCTGCAGCAGTCGCTGGAGGACGCCCGGGCGGGCCTGGCGCGCAACGCCAGCGGCCGGGTCGTGCTGGATGCGCTCTTCCTTCGCTTCTCCTCGGAGCTGGGCCGGCTGTAGGGCGTGCGGGCGGAGCTGCACGCGCACTGACGCTTGACTGGACGTTGTCGGGATCCACGGCCTCTTGACGACCCGCACGACCCGGGACGGCGTCGAAGGGACTGGAGGAGGTCCCATGTCGGACGCGACCCTGCCGAGCCCGGAGCAGCGAATGCTCGCGGCCCTGGCGCGCCTGGACCAGGTGGACGGCCGCGAGGCCCTGCGGCGCGCGGTGCGGCTGGCGTTCTTCGCCCGCACCGTGCCCGACGCGCTGATCCAGGCGGTGCTGGGGGAGGGCGAGCCGGACTCGGGCTGGAGCGCGACCGGCGAGATCCGGGTGAGCGAGCACGGCGATCTGGTCAGCGAGCGCCGCAACGGCGAGGGCGCGAGCAAGTGGGTGCCGGCGACCCAGGGGGAGATCGATGCGTACTTCGATCGACCGCGGGCGCGCCGGGGGTGATCGGAGGAGACGCTGTGGTCTGGCGGTGGGGTCGTGGGGCGGTCGTGGAGTCCAGGGGGCTCGGGGCGGTGCTCGGCACAGAGGCACCGAGGCGCAGAGGGGGTCACAGAGAGGGATGTGGTGATTCGCACGGCTGTTTTCACCGCGGAGAAGCGGAGGGCCGGAGATCGGACGGAGGCGGGAGCGGTCGGGCCGCGGACCATGCTGCTGGCGGCGGGGGGGTAGAGGACCCGATCGTCGAGGCGGGCAGCAAGGTCCGTCCTCTCTGGTGAACAAGCAGAGGACGGCTCTCCGGGCGGAACCGGCTCGACAGGCCTACTGAGCCACCTCTCGGTCTCACGCCCCGCCCCGCCTCCCTCCGTCAGACCTCCGGAGCTCAGCTCCTCCGTGTTGAAAGCCACCGTTCGCAGCCTCGATCCCCCCTCTGTGCCTCTGCGCCTCTGTGCCGAGCGGTCTCTCGCCCCGCCAGTCCATGCGACGCCCCGCCACCACACCAGGCTACGATCGCTGCTTCTCCTTCCCCTTTCGCGCACGCTCCCGCCGCTCCTCCTCGCTCTCCCAGTCGTCGATCAGGTCCTTCAACCGCCGCAGCTCGTCGACGCCCGTCACCGGCTCCTCCGCCTCGTCTGCCGCATCCTTCCCTCCGAACTCGCTCTCGAACTCCCGACGCAGCTCGTCGCCGATCCCCTCCAGCTCGCGGCGGATCTCGTCGCCGGCCTCGCGGAGCTCCTCGCCGAGGGACCTGCCGCGCTCGCCCAGCTCCCGGCCACGCTGGCTCGCACGCTCGCCGTTCTCCCGGTGGTGGCGGTGACGTTCCCGGTGCCGATCCCGGTGCGTCTGGTGGCTGCGCCGGATCCCGTGGGACTTCTGGCGCTCTCGGGCCTCCGCGCGCTCGGACCGCCGCTGGGAGCGCGGGCTGCCGCGGCCCCGGAAGAAGCCGAAGAAGACGAAGATGAAGCCGAACATCGGCCACAGGCCCAGCCCGTCGCCGGTGGCGAGTCCGAGCATGACGTTCATCGCGATGACGCCGGACACGACCGCGGCGATGGTCGACTGCCAGGACGAGGCCAGGCGGGGCAGGGGAGGGCGCGCGACGGCCTGGCCGCCGAAGCCCTTCTGCAGGCTCTCGACCAGGTCGTCCAGCTGCTCGACCCGGCGGTTCTGCACGACGCGGGCGATGGTCGTGCCCAGCATGAGGGCGCCGACCACCACGGCCGCGATGAAGCCGATGCCGCCGACGACGTCGCCCTGCACGAAGGGGATCCAGCCGAGGCTGCCGCCGAGTCCCCCGCCGAGGCCCCCGCCGATGCCACCGAGCATGCTGCCCCACAGCCCGCGGAGATCCTCGGTGACCGTGATGTTGGTGCCGCTCCCTGCGGGCTCGAGCATCACCTGTACGACCCGCCCGGTCGCTGGGTTGGAGCGCCAGCGCAGGGCCCCTCCGACGCTGTCGACGCTGCCCTGCATGCCCAGGTCTCGCTCGATGACGGCGACGGCGCGAGCGCGGTCGGTCTCGGTCATGAGCCGCAGGCCGGTACCGCCGAGACGGATGCTCCCGCCGCGCACCTTCGGATCGACAGGTTCGAGGGTCAGCTCGCCGCCCAGGCCCCAGGTGTCTGTCTCCGCGGAGTCCGCGGTTGCGATGTTGGGCGTGGGAACGGGCTCGGGCGGCTCCAGCGGCTCACCAGCGCGGATGGCCCGGACCCGGTCCAATGCGATCGCGGCGGACTTCGGTCGGTCGATGATCTCGGCGGCAAGCAGGTCATCGAGCAGAGCCGCGGTGGCGGGGCTGACACTCGCGTGGGCGCGCCAGTGCAGGGTGCCACGGGCGTCCTGCAGGGTGTGGGGCGGCTTGCGGGTCAAGAGCGCCACGGCGAGGGCGCCGACGCCGTAGAGATCGGTGCGTGGCTCGGCGTCGCCGGCGAACTGCTCGGGGGCCATGTAGCCGAAGGTGCCGGCGACCGTGCTGCCGCCGAGATCGGGGTCGCGCAGGGCGTCGCGCACGCTGCCGAAATCGACCAGCACGAGGCGATCGTCGGGGGTGCGCAGCACGTTGGCCGGCTTGATGTCCCGGTGCACGACCGGCGGGCTGACGCCGTGCAGGTAGACCAGGGTGCACAGCAGCTCCTCGACCACGGCCAGCACCTGATCCTCGTCGTAGCGGCGTCCGCGCAGCTCGCGCTCGAGGTTGTCGCCCTCGACGAAGTCCTGGACGATCCATAGGGTGCGCTGTCGGCCGGTGCCGGTCTCGAACGCGGCGTGGCAAGCTGGCAATCCGGGATGGTCGAGCTGCTGGAGCACGTCGGCTTCCCGGCGAAAGAGCTGCACGGTCTTGTCGGGCAGGCCCAGGCGCAGCGGGAGCTCCTTGACCGCGCGCACGACGCCGGTGCTCGGGTCGATCGCCCGCCAGGTCGTGCCGTGAGCGCCGCGGCCCACCATGTCGCGAAGCTCCCACCGCCCCTGCAGCCGCGCGGCTCCCCCGCAGGCGGTGCACGGGTCGTCTTCGGTGGCCGATCCGCAGGTCGCACAGTGCATGTGGCATTCCTGCACGCCTGAGCCGACGAGACAAGGGCCGCCGACGCTGTGGCTGCGCGGTAGGGTACCGGCGAGTCGCGGCGCCCCGGCGCGCGGAGGATGCATGCTCGACGGTCTGACCCGCCCCCTTGGTTCCGAGCCCCCCGGGACGCCGCCCCAGCGCGGCTTCATCGAGCCGGCCCACGAACGGCAGCTCAAGGGGATCCTGCTGCTCGCAGAGACCATCGGAAAGAAGGTGCTGGGGGTAGACGATCCGCTGGACGCGGACATCGAGCGCACGCCCGAGCGCGAGCAGAAGGTGCGCGCGGCGCTCCAGTCGATGGCACGGGGCGGCAAGCTCAAGTTCGGCAACGTCAGCGCGCAGACGGTCCTGGATCTGGTCATGGCCGAGCTGTTCGGCCTGGGCCCGCTGGAGCGGTTCATCCGGGAAGACTCGATCAGCGAGATCATGGTCAACGGGCCGTACGTGATCTTCATCGAGCGGGACGGCAACATGGTCGAGAGCGGGCACAAGTTCGTCGACGACGAGCACGTCGTGCGGATCATCGGCCGCATCGTGCGTCCGCTCGGACGGAGTGTCGGCCCGAAGAACCCCCTGGTGGATGCGCGCCTGCCCGACGGATCCCGCGTGAACGCCGCCGTCTCCCCGCTGACGCTCGACGGCCCCAGCGTTACGATCCGCAAGTTCTCCAGGAAGAAGCTGCGTCTGCGCGATCTGGTCCGCCACAACGCCTTGAGCGAGGACATGAAGGAGTTCCTCAAGGCGCTGGTGCGCGGGCGACAGAACATCGTCGTCAGCGGCGGCACCGGCTCGGGCAAGACCACGCTCATCAACGCGCTGGGCGACTACGTGCGCCCCGAAGAGCGGATGGTCACCATCGAGGACGCCGCCGAGCTGAACTTCGATCAGCGCAACGTGGTGCGGCTCGAGAGCAAGAAGCCGACGGTCGAGGACCCGGTCGAGGTCACGATCCGCGACTGCGTCGTGAACGCCCTGCGCATGCGCCCGGAGCGCATCATCATCGGCGAGTGCCGCTCGGCGGAGGCGTTCGACATGCTGCAGGCCATGAACACGGGCCACGACGGCAGCATGACCACCGTGCACTCGAACAGCCCTCGCGACGCGATCGGCCGGCTCGAGACCCTGACCATGA
>CALATR010000328.1 GCA_937891875.1 uncultured Pseudomonadota bacterium
CCCGCCCGCCGGTCCGCGCGGAGCCCCAGCAGGTCGTGCTCGATCGCAGCGGGCCGGAGAACAACCTGCGCTTTCGCGTGGGCTGGTGGCTCGGTGGCGAGATGCTCGGCGAGGGGAGCGGCAGCCGGATCAAGAGTGCCCGCCGCGAGGCTGCCCGGGCCGCCCTGGTGCGCCTGGACGAGCTGCTCGCCGCCCACTGGCGCCCTGACCGCGACGCCGAGCCCCCCGAGGATGTCGAGTGAGCCGCAGTCCCGCCATCGCCGCCGTGCCCCTGGGCTGCTGCCCGGACGAGCCCCGCTGCAAGCTGTGCGCGCCTCCGCCAGACCGCATGACCTCGACCGCCATCCGCGCCCTCATCGCCCACACCCAGGCCGAGCGCGGCGCCGATCGGGACGTGTGGCTGGGGTTCTACGGCGGACGCCCTCCGACCAACGCCGAGCTCGCCGCGGCCGACGGTCGCCCCATCAGCGTGCGGGTGCGCCCCGATCTGCTGACCCGGGCCGACGCCGCGCGCCTGGTCGACGCCGGGGTCGTCGCCATCGAGCTCGACGTGCTCACCCTCGATCGGCTGGTGCTGCGGGGCATCGGCCGGCGCTACGGGCCCGCCCTGGTGCAGGAGCAGCTCGACGGGCTCGGCCAGCTCGGCATCGAGGTGGGGGCGGTGATCGCTCCGGGCCTGCCCGGCGCCACGTTCGACACCAGCCTCCGAGACGCCCGAGAGCTCGCCCCCAAGCTCCACACTGCGCGGATCCACCCGGTGCTCGTCCTGCGCCACTCCGGGCTCTACCAGGCGCTCCTCGACGAGACCTACGTGCCCCTCACCCTGGGCGAGGCCGTGACCGCGTGCCGGGCCCTGCTCGACGTCTTCGAGGGGCACGGCGTGCGCGTGCTGCGGGTCGGCCAGCAGCCCGGTCCCGACGGCCTGGGCGCGGTCGTGTCCGGCCCCCGCCACCCCAGCCTGCGCGAGCTGGTGGAGTCCCGGCGGACCCTCGACGCGTTGCGGGCGATCTTCGCGGAGAAGCAGCGGGATCAGACCCTTCCCCTGGACGAAGCGCCGCCGGGTGGTGAGGTTGTGGTGTGGTGCGCGCCGGCTGACGTCGGTCGCGCCCGTGGACCCAAGAACCAGCACGTGCGCACCCTGCGCGCAGAGTTCGGACTGGACGCCGTCAGCGTCGAGGCCGACCCCCAGCTGCCGCGCGGCGTGTTCCGCGTGGCCGAGCCTACCGAGGCAACCGGATGAGCTTTCGTTGTGGAACCGTCGCCCTGTTCGGCCGCCCGAACGCAGGAAAGTCGACGCTTATCAACCAGATCCTGGGATCGAAGCTGGCCATCACCAGCCACAAGCCCCAGACGACCCGGGATCGCATCGCCGGCATCTACAACGGTGCTGACGTGCAGGCGATCTTCGTCGATACCCCCGGCTACCACGAGGCGTGGACCGAGCTGAACAAGGCGATGGTCGCCCGCACGCGCGCGGCGCTCCGGGACGCCGACGTCGTGCTGTGGATGGTCGACGGGGCGGAGTACGCCCGCAAGGGGGAGAAGGACCCGGAGCGGGACCTGCTGGACGCCTTCGACGAGGGCATGGTGGAGCTGCTGTCCGCCCAGCGCTCGCCGGTGATCCTGGTCGTCAACAAGGTCGATCTCGTGCCGCGCCAGCTCATGCTGCCGGTCATCGACGCGCTCTCCCAGCGCCTGCAGCTGGCGGCGGTGGTGCCGCTCTCGGCGCTCACCGGGGACAACGTGGACGCGCTCATCGGCGAGGTCAGCGCGGCCCTGCCCGAGCACCCGCCGCTCTTCCCGACCGACCAGTGGACCGAGCTCACCGAGCGCTTCCTCGTCGCCGAGATCATCCGCGAGAAGATCGTGCACCTGACCGCGCAGGAGATCCCCTACGCGACCGCGGTCGAGGTCGAGAAGTTCGACGAGAGCGAGCGCGAGGATCCCGACAAGCCCATCGTGCGCATCTTCGCCCGCATCACGGTCGAGCGCGGCAGCCAGAAGGGCATCGTCATCGGCAAGGGCGGCGAGATGCTCAAGCGCATCGGCCAGCACGCGCGCAAGGACATCGAGAAGCTCGTCGGGTGCAAGGTCTATCTGGAGCTGTTCGTCGGGGTCGAGAAGGACTGGACGCGCTCCAAGAAGGGTCTTCGCAAGGTCGGTTTCGAGTGATCCTTCGGGCGATGGATCCGTGATCTACCTCGACCACGCGGCCACCTCGCCCCTGCGTCCGGAGGCCCGCGCGGCGATGGAGCCGTGGTGGGGCGTGCCGGCCAACCCGTCCAGTGTGCACCGCGCCGGCCAGCGCGCCGCCGCCACGCTCGAGCTCGCCCGGGAGCAGGTCGCCGCCCTCGTCGGAGGCCGGCCCGAGGGCGTCGTCTTCACCAGCGGGGCCACCGAGGCGAACCACCTCTTCATCGCCGGCGCCGCCACCCTCGCTCCTCCCGATCGTCGCCGCTGGCTGACCAGCCCCATCGAGCACCCCTGCGTGCTCGCCGCCGTCGAGCGCCTCGCGTCGCGCGGCTTCACTGTCGAGCGCCTCCCTGTCGACTCCAGCGGCCGCTGCACCATCCCCGCGCTCCCCGCCGAGCTCGCCGGCCTCTCGCTCATGGCCGCCAACCACGAGACCGGCGTCCTGCAGCCCATCGCCGCCGCCCTCGCCGCTGCCCACGCCGTCGGCGCCGTGCTCCACGTCGACGCCACCCAGGCCGCAGGCAAGATCCCCCTGGACCTCGGCGCGGTGGACGGCGTCGTCCTCTCCTCCCACAAGCTCGGCGGCCCCCCCGGGATCGGCGCCTTGATCCTGCAAGACGGCGAGCCCTTCCCCCCGCTGCTCTCCGGAGGCTCCCAGGAGCGCGGGAGACGGGCCGGGACCGTTCCGACGGCGCTCGCGGCGGGATTTGGGGCCGCTTGTGTAGCAGCGCTGAAAGGGATGGAACAACGCCAGGAAGATCACCGATCCCTGATGTTGGATCTGGAGGACTTCCTGCGTGGGATCGGGGGGGAAGCCGTCAGTCAGGCGCTGGGTGGACCTGAGGCATCGCCTGAGGGATCGAGCGCGAGTGATGCTTTTGACGGGAGAATCCCGGGGCACACCCTGGTCGTGTTCGAGGGCCTGGAATCGGAGTCCCTGGTGCAGGCCCTGGACATCCAGGGCCTCTGCGTCAGCGCCGGTGCCGCCTGCGCGTCCGGCAGCATGGAGCCGAGCCCGGTCCTGACGGCGATGGGGCACGCGAGCCCCGGCAGTGCGGTGCGGATCTCCCTGGGCTGGAACAGCACGAGGGCCGACGTGGAGCGGCTGAAGGAGGTGCTGCCGGGGGTCGTGGCGGGGGTCAGGCTGGCGGCGGAGATGGAGGGGTAGGGGAACGGCCGGGATTCCGGGGTGAATCGTGGCGCTGCTCGGCACAGAGGCACAGAGGCACCGAGGAATGCGCAGAGGGGGCGGTGGGGGTTCGAACGTCTGCTTTCAACACGGAGGAGCGGAGGACCGGAGGTCTGACGGAGGGGGGAGTGGTCGGGGCGGGCGGACGCTTCTGGCAAGGCTGGTTTGAGGCCTTGTGGGTCCCTGGCA
>CALATR010000329.1 GCA_937891875.1 uncultured Pseudomonadota bacterium
CTACCGCGCCCGCAACCGCGTCATCGACGACATCGAGGCCGCCATCAAGGTGAGCCGGCCGACCGACTTCAAGCAGGCCCGGGCCCGCTTCCAGCGCGAGGTGAAGAGCCTCCTGCGCCTGCAGCACCCCTTCGTCGTGCGGGTGCAGGGCTTCGGAGAAGACCAGGATCGCGGCCTGCTCTGGTTCGCCATGGACCTGGTGGAGGGCCAGCCCCTGGAGGACGTGCTGCACCAGGGTCCGATGCGCATCCCCGACGCGGTCGCGCTGTTTGCCGCGCTGTGTGACGGGCTCGCCCACGCCCACGATCGCGGCGTCGCCCACCGCGACCTCAAGCCGGCGAACGTGATCGTGAAGCCGGGCGCCCAGGGAGGGCTCGGTGGTCCCGTGCTGGTCGACTTCGGCATCTCGGCCGCGGTGGACGAGGACCGCCTGACCCGCACCGGCATGGTGGTCGGCACGCCGCAGTACCTGCCGCCCGAGGCGCTCGAGGGCAAGGTCGCCGATCCCGCGCGGGCGGACACCTACGCCATCGGCCAGATGCTCATCGAGGCCATCGACGGCCAGGCGGTCTTCGACTTCGACCCCGAGCTGACCAGCACCCAGAACGCCCTGCGGATCATGCACCGCAAGGTCGCGGTGGGGCCGCTGTCCCCGCGCCACCCCGTGCCCGCGTCCCTGCAGGCGCTGCTGACCCGCGCGACCCACCCCGACCCGAACGCGCGCATGGCCCACATCGGCGAGCTGGGTCAGGGCCTGCGCGAGATCGCGGCGACGCTGGGCGGCACGGTGCCGGCCGGTCAGGGCGAGACCACCTGGCACCCCATCGATCGCTCGCCCTCCGCGCGTGGAGGCAGCCCGACGCTCTCGCCCATGGCCCCCGGCGCATCGACCACCTCGGGCGCGCTCGACACGATGGCCGTCCCCACCGGAGAGACCGCCGCCGCGCCCACGCCTCCGCCGCGCACCCCGCCGCCACGGACGCCTCCGCCGCGAACGCCCGTGCCCGAGGATCCGCCTGCAACGCGCAGGACCGGCCTGTGGATCGGACTGGGACTGGTCGCCGTCGTACTGATCGCCGGCGTGATCGGCACCCTCGCGGTGGGTGGGGTCGCCGTCTTCGCCATGCTGCCCGGCGCGGATCCGACCCCCGCTGCGGTCGCCTCGGCAGGGACGACTGCGTCAGGCACGGCGTCCGAGGCCAACGGCACGGCGTCCGAGGCCAACGGGGGCGGCCCTCCCATCGTCCCGGCCGAGCCCGCAGGCACCACCGAGCCTCCGGAGTCGACCCCGGCGCGCGACACCCACCTCATGCAGGATCCGCCTCCGCCCCCTCCCCTGCCGGACATGACGCCCCCAGAGGACGTCGACGAGGTCGACGAGGAGGACCCGCCCCCCGCCGAGCCGGACCCGGTCGACGACGAAGGCCCGGCCGAGCCCCCCGGTACGACCGAGCCCGAGCCCGTCGTGGCGCCACCGCCCGAGGCCCCGCCCACCGAGCCCGAGCCCGCGACCACCTCCGAGCCCACCGAGGAGCCCGGCACCGCCGAGCCCCCCAAGGCCCCCACCGTCAGCGCCTTCCGCCCCGACTGGGGCCGGATCATGGGCGTGCAGAAGGGCATGAGCGACGGCAAGATCGACGATCTGCTCGGCCCCGGCAGCTCGGGCAGCTCCCGCTACTGCAAGGGCGGCGAGTCGGGCCGCGAGTACGCCGGTGGCGCGGTCACCGTCTGCCGCGGACTCATCGGCGGCGCCCGGCGCATCCACATCACCCAGGCCGCGGTCGGCAAGGTGCCCTCGGACCGCCTGGTGAAGCTGCTGGGCAAGGACAAGGAGGTCGTCAAGGCCACGATCGGCGACCCGGACAGCGACTCGGGCGGCGTGCTTCGCTATGCGTATGGCCGCGCGCTGCTGTACCTGTCGGGGGACACGGTCAGCGCGATGGTCGTGGAGCTCTGAGGCGGATCATCGCGTAGGGGAGTGGCGGGGCGGAGTCGGAGGACGGGAGGTCGCGTTGCCGCGGACAGGGGAGTGGGAGGCTCGGTCTCCAGTCTCCAGTCTCCAGCTTCGGCCGGTTGGGGAGCGGAGCGCCGAGCGTAGTGGTTGCGCTTCGAAGCGCCGCTGGGATTCGACCCAACCGCCAGCTCCGTCGCGCGCACCACCACCGATCATCGCGCGCACATTGGTGTTGTCTGGTGGCGGGCGCTCTGGGACTGGAGACTGGAGACTGGAGACTCGAGACCGCCCCGCCACTCCCTCGCTGGCAGCAACGCGACTCCCCGCGAGCGGATCACAGCCCCGCCACTCCCTCGCTGGCAGCCACTCCCTCGCTGACAGCAACGCAACTGCCCGTGAGCGGATCGCGGACGCTACCCCTGCCCGCCCCGCCGCAAGATCAACAGCTGCTCCTGGTGCCTCGCCGCGCGGCGCTCGTCGCCCGCCTGCTTGTACAGCGGCACCAGCAGCGCGTGCACGTCCGCGTCGAAGGGGTCGTAGGCGACCACGTTGGCGTACGCCTCGCGGGCCTTCGCCGGCCGGCCCGACGTCGCCTCCAGGTCGCCCAGCACCTTCCACGCCAGCGTGAAGTCCGGGTACAGCTCCAGGGTCTTCTCCAGCTGGGCCCGGGCCGAGACCAGGTCGCCGAGCTTCAGGTGGGCCTGGCCGATCCGGGTCTGGAGCAGGGGGGACGTCTTGCCATCCTCGGCGTCTGCCTTGGCAAACTCGATGAGGGCCGCCTCGGCGTGATCGCGCTCCAGCAAGAGCTCGCCGAGCCGGATGAAGCGGGCGAGGTCCTTGCGCTGGGACATGACCGGGTCCGCCGCGACGTCGTCCGCCGCATCCACCGTGGGCGTGCTCTCGGCGACGTCGCGGTCCCGCAGGCCCTGGCGCTTCACCCACTCCTTCCAGGCCGCCTCGAGGTCTCCGAAGCTGCCGAACCCGGCCTCCACCGCGAGGGCGCTCCGCGGGTCCTCCATGTTGTCGACCCGGGCCAGCACCTTGGCGATCATGCCCTCGCCCTTGGTCTCGACGCAGAACTGCATCAGGCTCGCCAGCTGGGCGTAGGCCAGCGCCGCCATGTCCGCCGACGGCAGCTTGGCCAGCGAGGGGTGCATCATCTCGAAGGGCACCAGCTGCTCGTCCTTGATGGCGCGGGCGAGCAGGGCCTCCGAGCGGGGATCGAGGGCGAAGCGGTCCTTGCCGTCCTCCCAGCGATTGTCCAGGTACTTCGCCAGGGCTTCCTGCAGCCAGACCGGCGTACGCTCGTGGGTGCGGTGGGAGACGACCTGGTGCACGTACTCGTGGGCGACCGTGTCCTGCCAGTCGTAGCCGCGGCCCAGGGCGCGGGGGCTCGTCAGCAGCAGGCGCGACCACTTGGACAGGGCGACGACACCGGTGGTCTTGACGTCCTTCTCGGTGAGCGAGGACGCCTCGGTGAAGGTCTGGCCGCTGGGGAAGATCTCGACCGTGACCCGACCGGGAGGCCGCCCGCCCAGGATCGGCGCGATGTGCTCCTCGGAGCGGCGCATCACGTCGAAGACCTCCTCGAGCATGACCGCGTCCAGTCCGGGACGGTAGCGGACGACGTAGCGGTCTTCGCGCACGACCTCGACAAAGCCCGCGTGCACCTTCCAGGTGCGCTCGTAGAGGCTGGCCTCGTCCCAGCGATCCTCGAAGCCCAGCTCCACCGCGCGGGCGATCCGCAGGTAGGCGGTCTCGTACTCGCCGGCGAAGAAGGCCGTCCGCGCCGCGGCGTAGAGGAGGTCGGGGTCCTTGGACCGCTCGAGGTCCATCCGCGCCAGCGCCGCCTGGGCGCAGGGCACGTCGACCGCGTTCAGGCAGTCCAGCACGTCGCCCGTGGACGCGAGTGCTCGGGCGGGGAGCAGTGCGAGCAGCAGGATGCCGTACCTCATTGGGTCATCAGCTCCTCGTAGTAGCGCTTCTTCATGGCGCGGTAGGCTTCGGGCACGTCGCCGCCGGCTCCCCGCAGCACGTCGCGCTGGAAGGCGTCGAGGTCGAACTCCCCTTCCAGGGTCAGCGGCCCGCGGGAGAGCTGGGGCGTGCTGTCGAGGTCCAGCTCCTCCTCGTTGCCGGGGTCGACCTTGTCGCCCTTCTCGTCGCTGCCGTCGCCCTGGCCCTGACCGCCCGACCGGGCGCCCTCGCCGGAGCTCGACATCTGCTGGGCGGCCTCCTCGAGCGCCTCGCGGGCCTCCTTGATCCGCTCGGCAGCCTGCCCCTGGGCCCCCTCCGCGGGCATCGGACGGCCGGCTTCCAGGTCCTGGCTGGCCTGGCCCATGGACTCGCCCGCCTCCTGAAGCGCCTCCTCCATGCCGCGAGGCTCGATGGGCATCTGAGCGACGACCTCCTGGGCCTGGGCCTGGGCCGCGTCGAGCGCCTCGTCCAGCTCGGCCTGTCGGGCCTCCAGGGCCCGAGCCTGGGCCGCGGTCCGCGGATCGACCGAGGAGGCATCGCGGTCCAGCTGGTCGAGCAGCCGCTGGGCCTGCTCCAGGCGCTTGGTGATCTGGCGGCGGCTGGCCTCGGGCACGCCAGCCTGGGCCCTCATCCAGTGGTCCATCGCCTCGTTCACGTCGCGGCGCGCCTTGCGAAGATCCCGGGCGGACGCCGACTCCGACAGGCGATGGGTCGCGGAGTTGGCCGCCTCGACCCGCTGCTGGAACATGAACAGGCCGCCGTTGTTCTCGAGGCCCTCGGCCAGGCGGTCGCCGCGGTCGCCGGCCTCCTCGGCCAGCTGCTCCACCTGGGCCCACATGCGCTCGGCCTCGGCGCTACCCTGGGCGTCGCCGCTCTCGCGCACCTGCTTGACCTCCTGCTGGAGCTGCCGCTGCTCGCGCTCCAGGCGGGACAGCTCCTCGTGCAGGGCCTTCATCTTCTGCTCGAGCTCGCTCTCCTCCTCCTCGAGCCGGCGCAGGCGGTACTGGAGGTCCTCGTTGAGCTCCTTCATCTGCTCGGCCATGCGCTTGGCCATGCGCTGGGCCTCTTCGGTGTCGCCGCGCTGCTGGGCCTCGGCGACCGTCTCGCGCATCAGGCCGATCTCCTTCGCCCGGCGCGCGATCATCTGCTTGGTGCTGTCCTCGTCCATCGCCTCGATGGCGCCTTCCAGCTCGCCCAGGGTGTGCTCCACCCGCTCCAGCGCCGACGCGATCTCGGCGTCGCTCGCGCCCCGGGCCAGCTCCCGCTCCAGCCGCTCGCCCAGCTTGGCCAGGGTCTCCGACTCCTCCAGCGCGCGCCCGAGGGCGAACATCTGGATGAAGCGGTCGAGCCACACGATCATGTGCTCGTTCTCCTCGATCGCGAGCCCGCGGAGCTCACCGGCGGCGACCAGGAGCTCCGAGCCCCCGACGTCGGTGGCGACGCGCGGATCGAAGTTGATCTGGGTCCAGGTCACGAAGTCCTGCCCGGACCGTTCCACCCGCGCCAGCATCCGCCGCACCTGACGGTCGCGGAAGATGGCGGGGGTCGAGTCGACGAAGGCCTCGAGAGGCTCGTACAGGCCGGCGAAGCGCTCGCCGGAGCGGGCCACCGACGCGCTGGTGCCGGCGGGGGGCCACGGGTCCATGAGCTGCCCGGCGAGCAGGTCCACGAGCTGATCGCGGAGCTTCTTGCGCTCGACCACGGACAGGCTCTCGAGCTCCTCGGCGCGCTTGACCTCGACCAGGATCGGCGGCTCGTTGCGGCCGAGCCGGGAGCCGGACCAGCCGTTGTTGTCGAAGGCGCCGACCTGCAGCTTCACGGTCATGCCCGGGGACATGCCCAGGTCGCGCGGGGTGAAGCTCACGATGCCCGACGACTCGGGGGTGCGGTCGGTGAAGGCCTTGAGCTGGACGGCCTCGTTGCCGTCGAGGAACAGGGCGACCCGGGTGATGCCGTAGTCGTCGCGGGCCTGCCAGGGCAGGTCCAGGGGTGCGTCCACCGCGACCTCGATCTTCGGAGCCGACTGGACCAGCACCTCGGGAGGCAGGTCGGGCTCGGGGGTGATCTCGAACTCGCGGCTGATCCGGGTGCTCTCGCCCTGCAGCAGCTCCAGGTGCCAGGTGCCTTCCTTCTCCCCGATGGTGAACGAGCCGCGGACGATGCGGTCCTCCACGGAGCTGTCGGGCTGGGACTCGCCGTACGCAAAGACCGCGCCCCCGTCGATGGGCTCGGCGCTGCGGGCACGGATCCGCACCTGGGTGCCCGGCGGACCGTGGGCCTCACCGGTGGAGTTGGCGACTTCCAGAGGTTCGAGGCCCGTATACGTCGGGTAGACGTACTCGAGCACGAGGTCGCCGACCCGGGCAGTGTCGGTCGAGCCCTTCATCGCGCCGGCGGTCTCGGCGACGGCGGACTCCTCGCCCATCCAGAAGGACACCGCCCCCATGATGCCGCCCGGGACGAACAGGGTCGTGACCAGGGTGACGACCATCGCCGCGATCACGCCGCCGCCCAGCGCACCGACGGGCCAGGAGCGGTGGATCCGTGCGGGGTGCAGCCCGGCCAGTCGCTCCCGGGCGCGCTTGGCGATGAGGCCGAGGATGGCGGGGCTCTCCGCGCCCTGAGGTCCGTCGAGGCGCTCCACCGTGGTGAGCAGGCGCCCCTCCAGCTCGGGGCGCAGGCCCTCCGCGAGCCGGGCCTGACGCAGGGTGTCCCCGGAGCGGCGCCAGCCAACGAGCAGCGGCGCGAACACGCCAGCCCACAGCCCCACACCGGCCACGATGACCAGGACCAGCGCCGACGCGCCCAGGTCCCAGCGCCAGATGGCCGCGACGAGCGCCAGCAGGAGCAGTCCGACCCCGAGTCCCAGGAGCTGCACGAGCACCCGGAGGATCAGCAGGAAGCGCTCACGGGTGACGAGCGCGCCTACGTAGCTGCGGATGTCTTCGAGCGAGTCGTTCATGCGTTGGGCCGGGCCTCGGTCCTACCAGACAGCGCTAACCGCGCCGGGTGCCGCCACGGACGAGCCATGACAGGCGATGACCATTGTGGGCCTGTTCGGTGCGCTCGTCCACGGCTTGACGGTTGCAGCACGGGGCAATACTGCACACCCGTACAGCAGAACATTCGTGCAGAGGATGGGTGATGGACGATCTGTCTCCGAGGCAGCGTGAGATCCTGGACTTCCTGATCGCCACGGTCGACCAGACCGGCGTCTTCCCCAGCTACCGGGAGATCGGTCGTGCCCTGGACATCGGGTCCACGAATGGCGTGTCGGACCACCTCCGGGCGCTGGAGCGCAAGGGCTACATCGAGCGGGTGGGCGGTCGCGGGGCGTCCCGGTCCACCCGGCTCACCCACAAGGCCCAGGATCGGGTCAGCCACGACGGCATCGTCGGCGTCCCGCTGGTCGGCCGCGTCGCCGCCGGCCCCCTGCACGCCGCGGTGGAGGACTACACCGCCACCCTGCGAGTCGACAGCTCCATGCTGCCGCGCTCGGGGGAGGTCATCGCCCTCACCATCCACGGCGACTCGATGATCGAAGAGGGCATCCACGACGGGGACACCCTGTTCGTGCAGCGCACCGAGTCGGTCCGCAACGGCGAGGTCGCCGTGGTGCTGGTCGACGGAGAGGCCACGTGCAAGTTCTTCTTTCGCGAGAAGGGCCGCATCCGCCTGCAGCCGGCCAACAAGGACATGGACCCGATCTACGTGCACGAGGCCCAGGACGACGTGACCGTCGTCGGCCGCGCGGTCGGGGTGTGGCGCCGGCTGTAGGGGAGGTCACGGCTCGAAGGCCGTCAGTTCCCGCCGTTCAGCCGTAGGATGGGCGGCGTGGTCGGGCCGGTGTTCTGCTGGCAGGCCTGGGTGTCGCGCGCGGCCACGGACGCGGCGATGGCCTGGGTCACCAGGTCTCCGGGCACCCACACGCTGACCGAGATCTCCACCTTGCCGTCCGGCGTCGTGAACCGCTGGTTGCGGACGTCCTTGTAGGGCACGTTGAACTTGCCGCCGTGGTTCGGCACGTTGATGGACATGAACGTCGAGCCCGACAGGCACGGCCGGGGGCAGATCACGTCGCGGGCGTCGATCTGCACGATCTCGCCGCAGGGGGTTCGCAGCACGGTGGACGGCTTGGTCCACACCCAGGTGGCCGCGCGGAGCAGGCCCGGCACGGTCTGCCCGTACAGGCGGACCTGGGGCTCGAGCCTGAGGTCCGGATCCTCGCGGGGGAGCTGGGTGCGGCGCACGACCGAGGGCGGCGGCACGACCAGGAAGTCGGCGGTCCGCAGGGCAGGCGTGCTGCTGGCGAGCTGGGACCACTCCTGCTGCTGGTAGGACTGGAAGTGGGACAGCTCGCTGCCGCCGAGGAAGACCGAGATCTGCTCGCCGAGGATCCGGCGACCGGTGTCGGTGAAGGCGACGGCGACCGGCAGCTCGCCGGCGGTGAGGCCCTCGTCGGTGCGGTTGCCCTGCAGCTCGAGCGAGTAGCCGCACCCGGGCTTGAGCAGCTCGATGCGGCCGGACTGGGTGAGCACCTGGGCGCTCATGCCCTTGAACATCTCCTCGCACACGACGAAGTGCACAGGCTCGTCGATGCCGCGCTCGTAGAGCCAGCCGGCGAGGTTGTCCATGTCCTTGACGCCGACCGCGTAGGGCCGGGGCGCGCCGGCGGGTCCGGTCTCCTCCCGGTTGGGCAGCCAGACGAAGACGCCATCGAGGGTGCCACCGTAGCGGTTGCGGCGATCGGCGAGCTCCCAGTGGCCCTTGTTCGAGCCGCGGGCGCAGCGACCGGCGGACGGCGAGAACGGGATGCCGGCCTCGAAGCGATACTGGCGGATATCACAGGTGAGCGGCCGATTTCCAGCGCCCGGAGTGAAGGTGCAGCCCCCGGGGAGATCCCCCAGCAGCTCCCACGATCCGTTGGGGGCGAAGGTGTAGATCCGCTCCCAGTCGCGTCCACTCATCCACAGCTCGGAGACTTGATCCCCGTCCTGGTCGGTCACCCGGCTGACGTACGATCCCGCGCCCAGCGGCAGGGTCTCGCGAAGGAAGCACCGGTCGGCGGGCACGAGGTTGGTGTAGCCCTGCGGGTGCAGCGGCCCGTCGTGGCCATTGACCGCGGTGCCGGCGTCCACGACCGGGTGGATCTTCGACCACGGCGTCTTGATCTCGACCATGCGCAGGATGAAGACCGGAGCCGACGCGACGAGCACGACCAGCGCGACCCAGTAGACCCACTGGGGCAGCAGTCGGCGCTCCTCGATGTAGAGCAGGACCGAGTCGCCGACCAGCAGGCGGTGGCCGTCCGACAGGGGCACCGGGTCGGGACCGATCGCGACCCCGTCCACCATCGTTCCCATGGCCGAGTTCAGGTCCTGGACCCACAGCCGCCCCTGGTCCCAGGACAGCTCCGCGTGGCGCGTGCTCACCCTCGGGTCCAGCAGATCGATGCCCTGCTTGGACCGCCCGATGACCGTCCGCTCGCCCGGCTTCAGCGCGATCTTCTCGCCACTGCGCGGTCCATCGACGATGTCGAAGCGATAGCTGACGGCCAAGGGTGGCACTCCCGAGGGTGATGACTCGCCCGATTACATACGAGAGACTGGGCCACCACCGCAACTACGACCGGTGACACGCCTCCGTCAGGTGGGGCTTGTGGTGGACGTCGCCCTCCGTTACCGCGCTCCACATGGGTTCCTCCAGACGCGGCCCCCCGGGCATCCAGTTCGCGCTCCCCCCGCTCCTCCCCTGGCTGCGCAACACGCTGATCGCGCTCCTGGGTGTGTACGTCCTGGAGCTGATCCTGGTGAACTTCATGGGTCTGCCGCTGTACCGGTGGCTCGCCTGGTCACCCAGCATCGGACTGCAGCCCGGCACGGACGGACCGCTCCTGACGCCGCGCCTCGAGGAGCAGATCACGACCGGTCTCGCGATGCAGCCGTTCGGCGGCCTCGAGCCCGGGGACATCTGGCAGCCCGCGACCCAGTTCCTGGTGCAGGGCCTGCAGCCGTTCAACGTGCTGCTCAACCTGCTGATGCTCTACTTCTTCCTGCCCTTCGTGGTGGACCGCTTCACCCGGGTCCAGCTCGTCCAGATCTTCGTGGCCCTGGTCGTGGGCTGCGCCGCCGCCGGGTGGGCGTGGGCCGGCATCACCTGGCTCGTGTTCTCCGCAGGCTGGCCGGTCGCCATCGGCTGGCTCGTCAGCCCGGGCATGGGCCTGTCGCCGATCATCTTCGCGATCATCGCCCTGTTCGCCCTGGCCAATCCCGACCGCACGATCAACATGTTCTTCGTGCTGCCGCTCAAGGCCAGCTGGCTCCTGTGGATCGACCTCGGCATCATCACGCTCACCTTCCTGGCCCAGCCCGGCGTCGGCAGCTTCCAGGAGTACGGCGGCTTCCTCGGCATCGTCGCCTGGTGGTTCCTCATCGGACCCGGCCGCTCCCGGCGCCGCTTCAAGCGCGCGGGCAAGGACATTGAGCGGGACCTCAAGTTCAAGGTCTACACGGGCGGACGGCAAAAGGGCGGGAACAACCCCGACGAATGGGTGAATTGATTCCTGGCGACGGCAAGGGGATCCAGGTCAAGGGCCGTCCGGAGCGTCTGGACGCCGTCCTGCGCCCCTTCTCCTTTGTCGCGCTCGGCGGGATGGGTCTGATCGGGAGTGCGGTGCTGGGCTGGCTCGGCTGGTGGTTCTGGCTGCCCGTCCCCGTCGCCGCCGGCCTGCTTCTGCACGGGATCATCTTCCGAATTCGTGGCGACCGCCCGATCCTGCTGCGCCTGCAGGACGGTCGCCTGACCTCCGATGACGACAAGGTCGGACACCACCACGAGCTCGACCTGGCTCGGGTCCACACGGCTGGACTGTCCGTCCGCAAGGCCGAGCGCAGCGAACAGGACGTCGCCTACCTCTCCATGCACGACGAGCGCGGCGAGCCCCTGCTCGCCCTGCGGCTGATCTGCCCGCGCCGGGCCTGGCCGCTGCACGCCGCGGACCTCGATGCCGTGCAGCCGCTGCTCGGCGGCAATGCGGGGGTGCTCCGCGGGATGGCGCCTCCGAAGCGGATCGTTCGCCAGCTGCTCTCCGACTCCGACGGCTCCCTCGCCGCGGCCCTGCTGGAGCAGATCCCCGAGGCAGCCTTCTCCCGGCGTGCCCTGCGGGTATGGCGCGGCGAGGCGCCGCCGGTAGACTTCATGGGCCTGCATCAGGGCCCGCCGGACGGCTTCCTGGTCCTCGAGGACTCCCCGAACGGCCCGGTCGTGCACGTGTTCAGCGGCTCGGGCCCCGCGGCGCTCCCAGACGCGACCGTGCCGCTGGATGCGACCCGGGGCGGCCGTGCGGCGCGGATCCTGTCGCTCCTCTCCCTGCCCGGCCAGGACGATCGCCTCGCGCGGCTGCCGGTGCTGGTCTGGACCCTCGGGGAAGGCCTGCCGCTCGCCATGCCCGCCCCGATCGCCGGCCACCTGGGCGACGAGGTCGAGCTCGACGAGCACGCCCTTCACACCCACCTCGCCGAGGGCGCGGGCGCGGTCTGGTGGCTGCTCCAGCACCTCGACTTGGTGCCGGACAACGTGATCCAGGCCATCTCCGACGCCCGGGTCGTGACCCCGCAGCTGCACCCCACCCTCGCCCGGCACCTGCCACCCGCCTAGGCCCATCAAGCCCCGGCGCGCGCCATCCGATCCTCCACGGGTCGACGGCCACGCCCAGGGGCACATGACCACCTTCGCCCTCCAGATCCTGGAAGCCTTCGCGCTGCTCGCCACCATCGGCACGGCGGCCTGGCTCTTCGTCCGCGCGCACGGCCGGCGGATCTTCATCGTCGTGGGCGCGCTGAACGTCATCGCGACGGTCTACTTCGCCCTGCACTCCTCCCTGCGCGCGCTGCCCGACGCCGACACCGCCGAGCCCCTGCTCCTCGTCCAGCAGGGCGTGGTCGTACTGCTCTTCGGCGCCCGCCTCGCCTCGACCTGGGTCTGGGCCAACCCCACCCGGCGCCGCCCGCCCGCCCTGTGCGTCTCGGTCATCGCAGGCATCGGCGTCCTCGCGGCGCTCTTCCTCTCCGGTGTGCTGCCGCCCATTCCCGCCGAGCGCGGACCCGACGGCGCCTGGCGCGCGGCCATGAGCGAGCCCCACGTCACCGGGCTCATCCTCACCGCGGTCTTCCTGGGCAGCACGGCCCTGCTCACCATCCTGACGTTTCAGGCCATCTTCCGGGGTGAACGCGGATCCAGGGCCAGCCAGGTTCCCTACGGCGTGTTTCTCGCGGTCGCCACGTTCCTGCCGCTGGTGACCGAGTTCGTCGCCCAGGCCAACGGCCTCGACACCCACGTGCTCACCACCATCGCGACCATCTTCCTGCCGCTCACCGAGGCCGCCATCCTCGAGCGCACCGTGCCCCTGCGCCTGCGCCCCTCCATCGTGGGCTGGGACGTGGCGCTCGCCATCCGCGAGGCGCTCTTCCTGGTCGACGACTTCGGCACGGTCGACTTCGCCAACCCGCGGGCCAACGAGCTGCTGGGCTGGGATCCCACCGGAGACCGCCTGGACAAGGTGCTGGTCGAGGACGAGGAGTCGGGATCGGCTTGGCTGCGGACCGGTCAGGGCACGCTGATCCCGGTGCTGGTCAGCCGCGCGCGCATCCAGCTCCCCCTCGGCAACCACAGCGGCGAGGTGCTCTCGGTCACCGACATCTCCCGCCTGCACGCCGCCATGGAGGACGCCGAGCGCGCCGCCCGCGCCCGGTCGGACTTCCTCGCGGTCATGAGCCACGAGATCCGCACCCCGATGAACGCGGTCGTCGGGCTGGCGCACCTGCTGTCCCGCACCGACCTCGACAAGGTGCAGTCGGACTGGGTCTGGACCATCCGCCAGAGCGCCGACGCCCTGTTGACGGTGATCAACGACATCCTCGACCTGTCGCGCATCGAGAGCGGGCGCTTCGCCGTCGAGACCGTGCCGTTCGATCCGCACCGCACCCTGACCGACTGCATCCGGGTGGTCGAGGAGGAGGCTCGGGACCGCGGGCTGACCCTGCAGACGGACCTGACCCGGATGCCGCGCCACGTGCTCGGCGACGCCACACGCGTGCGCCAGGTGGTGCTGAACCTGCTGACCAACGCGATCAAGTTCACCGAGCAAGGCACGGTCACCCTGCGCGCCTCCTGGGACGACGACGCCCTGCAGATCGACATCGTCGACACCGGACCCGGCATCGCGGAAGACCAGCAGGAACGCCTGTTCCAGGCCTTCGAGCAGGCGGACGCCTCGACGACCCGCCGCCACGGCGGCACCGGGCTCGGCCTGACCATCAGCCGCCGCCTCGCGCGACTCATGGGGGGCGATCTGACCGTACAGTCCGAGGTCGGCGTCGGCTCGACCTTCCGCATGCGGGTCCGCACTCCCCGCGCCGCCCTGCCGCCCCCGCGCACCATCGACGAGCACCTGGCCCTCGGAGCCCCGCTGAACGTGCTCGTCGTCGAGGACAACCCGGTGAACCAGAAGGTCGCCCGGGCGCTGCTGGAGCGGGAGGGAGCCCACGTCGCGGTGGCCGGCAACGGGCGGGAGGGCGTGCGCCGCTGCCTGTCCGAGCGCTTCGATCTGGTGCTCATGGACCTGCAGATGCCGGTCATGGACGGCTTCGAGGCCCTGCGCGCCTTGCGCCGCCACCTCCCCGAGAACGACGCGCCGCTGCTGGTGGCGTTCTCGGCCAACGTGCTCCCGGAGGACCGCGCGCGCTCCAAGGCCGCCGGCGCCGACGATCACCTGTCCAAGCCGGTTACGCCCCGGGCGCTGCAGGACTGTCTGCGCGAGGCGAGCCGCCGCCGGGAGCTGCGGGCGCCCGCCGCGCGTCGCACCGCCGCATCCTGACGCTCGAACCTACTCGATCGGGCAGTTTGGCCCCTGCGCGACCAGCTTGCGCAGGGCCTCGAGGTTGTCCTCGACCCCGCCCGCCGCAAACGACGTGGCGATGCTGGCGGGCACGTAGCCGCCGGGGTCGGTCCACGCGGTGAACTCGGCGAGGGTGTGGGTGTCGTCGACCTGGGTGAGGAACCAGCCGCCCTTGGAGAACGCGACCGGCGTGCCGTCCGCGGCGAGCTCCTTGGCCCGCAGGGTGGTGAGCGCCTCCGGCCGCACGTCAGCGACGCTCGTCAGCTCCCGGACGGTGCCGCCGCTCTTCTGGTGCACCGCGTCGGTGGCCGTCTGCAGGGTGACCCACCAACGGTCCGAGATCATCGGCACGCCGACCGGCAGGTACTGGAAGACCTTGCGGCCACTCTTGCATGCGGAGCCGGACTGGATCTCCGCATACTCGACCTGGGTGAGCTCCGGGTGGGAAGCGAAGTCGTTGACCCCGGCCCAGACGACCTCGATGGGCGCGTCGATGATGGCGATCCCCCAGGCGCGCCGGGCCCCGCTGCCCTGGACCCGGTTCAGGCCGGTGACGATGCGACCGTCAGCCGTGCGGCGGTAGTCGTCGGCCTCGATGGTCGGCGCGGGCATGGCCCGGTGGGCGCGGACGGCGTCGGCCCGGGACACGGCGGCCATGACGGCATCGGCGTCGACCGCGTGGGCAGCCGGGGCGAGGGCGAGGGAGAGCCAGAGCATGAGCAGCCTCGAAATACAGATCAGAGCCGCTCCGAGGGGTCAGCCGGAGCGCCAGACGCCATAACGAGGTCTGCCCCGGCCGACACGGAGAACCTCGGGACACCCCATGGCTTCGAGAAGCTCGCCAGGATCGACGTCACGGATGACGACCCGCTTGCGGGCGACCCGGCGGGCCTCGGCGAGCCACTCCGAGCCCAGCGGCACGTGGCGGGCGATGGCGCGCACCACCTCGAGGCTGTGGGTGATGCCAGTTCCCGGCGGAAACATGGGATCTCCCTGCACGATGTCAAAGGCACCATCCGGCAGCGCGCGCAGGAATGCGGTGCCCTCCGCGCAGATGACGCGGACCGGGGCGCCCGCACCGCGCAGGCCCTCGGCGGTGATCAGGGCCAGGGCGGGCACGGCCTCGAGGGCGGTCACCGGCTGGCCGCAGAGCCGTCCGAGGAAGTGCGCGTCGGTGCCCAGTCCGAGGGAGCTGTCGAGCACGCGATCGCCGGGCTGCAGGTCCATCGCGCGGACCAGCGGGTGGTTGAACCCCGCCTCGAGCCGCGTGTGCAGCAGGCCGGGATGCCAGCGGAACCGGCGATCTCCGAGGGCGAGCGCCAGGCCGGTCCGTCCGACCAGCAGCGCCGGCGCGTCCGGGTCGCGATCCGGGTAGCGAACCAGCTCAAACCCCGGCAACCGGCTGATCCGGGCCGCTCGGGCGAGGGTGGTGGGCGTGGCCCGGCTGCTGGTGGTCACCTGCACGGGGACCCTCGTGCTACGTTGCCGGTCCGCGCGCCACCGATCGGGCCCGAGGGGACATGACCAAGCACCAGTCCGAGTCGGAGCGCCGGGCGCAGATCCTGAGAGCTGCCCGCGCCGTCTTCGTCGAGCGCGGCTTCCTGGCCGCACGGGTGGAGGACATCGCCAAGC
>CALATR010000330.1 GCA_937891875.1 uncultured Pseudomonadota bacterium
CCCCCGCCGATATGCCGGGCGCCCCTCAGATCCCCCCGATCACCCCCGCCTCCCCGATCGCCACCACCACCAGGTCCTGATCGCACAGCACCAGCGTCGGTCGCTCCTCGGCCGCGGCCCAGGTCGACAGCACCTGCGCCTCGTCGCCGAGCACCACGATGTCGCGATCCGGATGGGTGGCGTACCAGCGGTTCAGGGCCTCGAGGTTCGGCGCTTCGCCGGTGATGACGCGGGCCCAGATCAGGTCGCCGGCGTCGATGCGGCCATCGATCGCCTCCCAGCCCTCGGCGCCCTCGGTGCGCAGGGCGGTCAGGGCGTCGGACGCGGCGTCGTCGGGGCCGATGTGCAGCACCACCGAGGTGCCCCAGCCGCCCAGGTCGTACAGGGCGACCGCGTCGCCGTAGAGGTCGGGCAGGAGCGCGTCGGGCAGGCGCTCGCCGACGGTCAGCGCGGCGCCTTCGCCGGGGTCGGTGAGCGAGTCCTTGTCGCGGCGGTACGGCCAGCCCCCCTCGTAGATCCGGCTGAGGGCGTCGGTGGGATCGCTGCCCTCGATGACCTCGTCCCCGTCGAGGTAGCCGTCGAAGTCGCTGTCCGGCTCGAGGGGGTCGGTGCCCTCGGTCAGCTCGTCTCCGTCGCCCAGGAAGTCGTCGTCTGTGTCGACGTCCAGCGGGTCGAGCCCCCGGTCCAGCTCGTCGCCGTCGTTGACGCCGTCGTCGTCGGTGTCCGCGTCGATCGGATCCGTCCCGCCGGCGACCTCGTCCGCGTCGCCGATCCGGTCGTCGTCGCTGTCGACGTCCAGCGGGTCCGTGCCCAGCGCCGACTCCTCCCCGTCGGAGAGCCCGTCGTCATCGCTGTCGGTGTCCAGCGGGTCGGTCTGCGCCGCGACCTCGTCCCCGTCGTCGACCCCGTCGCCATCGGTGTCGGCCTGGGTCGGATCCGTGCCGCGCTCCGCCTCGTCCCCATCGACCAGGCCGTCCCCGTCGGAGTCATCCACCTTCGGGTCGGTGCCCGCGGCCTTCTCTTCACGACGATTGAGCCCGTCCTCGTCGGGGTCGAGGTTGCAGGCGACGAGCAGGAGGGCCAGGCAGAGCGTGCGCATGCCCGAGTGTACGCCGGGCGCGACCCCCCGTCCCTAGAACGCCCCCTTCACCACCTGCGCGGCCGGCATGCCCCGCAGCCCGAACCCGGTCTCGCCCGCGCCGACGCCGAACCAGTTCCACGCATAGAATGCGCTCTCTCGGCCGACGCTCTCCCGCGCCTGCAGGAAGCCGCGCCACAGCTCCGCCGGCAGCTCGGGGTCGGGAGGGGCGGCGTAGGTGTCGTCCCAGGGATGGCTCGCGGCGGTGGCGAGGGCGGGCCAGCCGATCTCGGTGAGGACCAGGGGCTTGCCCTTGCCGTCGGCAAACGCGTGCAGGCGAGGCAGCAGGTCGCGCCAGATCCGCGCGGCGCCGGCGGCGTCGAGGGTGCTGCCGGGGGGACAGAGGCGGAAGTACCCGGTGATGCCGATCTCGTCGACGAGGTCCCAGAAGGGGACGTCCCGGTGGTGATCCCAGTTGGCCGAGTAGAGCAGGCGGCCGGGGAACACGTCGCGGACGGCGCGGATGTGGGCGGCCCAGCGGTCGCGGTGGACCTCGAGGCTCGCGAACTCGGTGCCGACGACGAGGCGCCCGGCGCGGTGGGCGCGGGCCAGTCCTCCCAGGTCGCACACGAAGGCGGTCCAGGCGCGGAACCAGCGGTCGACGTCCTTGGGGGCGATCACCCCGCGCCACTCGGTGGGGGTGCGGCGGGTCAGGCGCACGAGCGGCATCAGCGCCACCTGCAGGCCGCGGTTGCGGGCGGCGGCCAGGGTGCGATCCACCGTGGAACGATCGGGGCTGAAGCCAGGTCGGGGGCCGATCTTCACCGCGCGGACCGAGTCCTGGTAGTGGGGGACGACCAGCAGGATCCGGGGTGCACCCAGGGCGACGATCTCGTCCAGGAGCGGGCGGTAGTCCCAGTCTGGAGCCGAGGCGAACAGGCCGAGGGCGACGCCAGCGGAGGAGGTCGGCCCGGCGAGCGCGGGGCGGACCAGCAGCGACGAGCCCAGGGCGCCGAGCACCGCGCGGCGGGACCAGCCCGGTGAGCTCACGAGCAGTCGCCGTCTCCGGCCTGGCGCTGGACCACGACCGGCTTCATGCCGGGCTCGACGGTGACCGGGTAGCGCCCGACGTGGTAGGTCCCGGCGGGCACGAGCCCACGGAAGGCGCCGCTGTCGCTCAGGGCCTCGCTGGCGTGGTCGATGGCGGCAGCGTGGGTCGGGTCGAAGGGGCGCTCGGCCGGGGTGAGCTGGATGCAGGTGGCCTCGACCCGGCGGACCTCGAGCACCCCGTAGGACGACCGGTACTGGTCCAGGGCCTCGTTTGTGGAGGAGGGCTCCAAACGCTCGGCCTTCAGATACCGGCGCTGGGCCACGGTCGCGTCGCCCCGGCTGCGGGCGGCGTCCCCACCGAGGCGGTGCGCGCTCGCAGGCAGCTCCACGCCGAGCGCGACCAGCTTGGCGTAGGTGCGCTCGACGCCCTTCCACGCGCCCTTGGTCGCCAGGCGGTCGAGCTCGTGGGTCAGGCGCTCCAGCTCGGCGGAGTGGTCGACCGCAGCGGGATCGTCGCTGCCCCCGGCGGAGGCGGCGACGGGCGGGAGGCACAGCAGGAGGGCGAGGGCGAGGGTGCGCATGGCGGCACGCTAACCCGTGGGATGGCCGCGACGTTCCATCAGCACGAGCGCCGCGTCGACCAGCACCACGCCGGTCAGCCCGGGCAGCACCAGCACGCAGCCGGTGCGGGCCAGCAGCAGCGCGCCGGTGCCGAGCAGGGAGGGCAGGCTGGCGCCCCCCGGGGCGAGCAGGGCGTCGAGGTCGGGCAGGGCGAGTCCGAGGGGGCCCCAGGCGAGGACCAGGGCGGCGATCGTGCCGAGCACGACGGCGTGGGGCGTGAGCGGCCTCATCGCGCACCCCACGGGGTCGACTCGGCAGCGAGCAGGAGCGCGTCTCCGACGGCCCCCCCGGCGACGAAGCGCCGGCGGCCGAAGGACTGGGCCGGGGCACCGACCACCCAGGCGAGGCGGTGCAGCCGGGTGAAGCGATCCCGGTCGCCCGCAGCGCGGCTGGCCCCGAGGGCGAAGCCGCTGGCGGACAGGCCCAGCCCGAGCACGACCGGCCCGCTGTCGACGTCCATGCGCGCCGGGCTGCCCGGGGGCACCTCGCGGATCGCGGCCAGGCTGGCGTGCTCGACCAGCAGGTGGGTCTCGATGGCCGTCCACAGGTCGTCGGCCTCCGGCAGGGAGGCCAGACCCAGCGCCCAGGCCGCCAGCGTCGTGCCCGAGCCGCGGGCGACGTCCGAGGGGGCCCCGCTGCTCGGGTCGAGGCGCTGGAAGAGGAGCCCGGTGTGAGGATCGATCGCGTGCGCTCGCCACCGCGCGCGCCAGGCGCTCGCATCGTGTCCGCCAAGCTCGACGGCGGCCAGGAGCACCGCCTGATCCGGGGGGTAGGTCTCGCCGGGATAGGTCTGGAGCGATCGGGGAGAGTGTGCGTTCAACCTGGCGACCAGGGCGTCGTGCACCTGGCCGTGGCGCGCCGCGATCCAGGGGTCGTCGGGGAAGGTGCGGTGGGAGACGGCCAGGGCGAGCGCCTCGTAGCCGAGCCAGGCGTGGCCGCCGCGGTGGGCCAGGTCGGTGCCCCCGTCGACGCCCCACGCCGCGATCGCGAAGCTGCGGGCCTCGGGGGTCTGCAGGGCCTGCAGGCAGGAGCGGGTGGCGTCGCGCAGGCGGTCGCGCTCCTCGGGGTGCCGCTCGGCGACCTGGGCCATGCCGAGCGCCCCGAAGGCGCAGGTCACGGTCCGCCACTCGCCGTCGAACCGCGCCTCGCCGGGCCCCACGTCGGACAGCCCCTCCAGGGCCCGATCCGCCACCGTGCGGGACAGCGCCAGTGCAGGCGCGTCCCCGCTGCCCAGCCAGGCCGCGTCCCGACCGGCCCACAGGGGCAGGAGCAGGGCCGTGGCGACGGCGAAGCTGACCGGCGCTGCGAGTGCTCGGGTCATGCGGGACATGCTCACCTCCGAGTTCCACCTGACCCGCCGGCGCCCCGGGCATGGCGTGCGCTGCGGTGAGTGGTCGTGGGCGGGGCGGGGGTGGTCGAGGTCGCAGGGCGGGGGCCTTCACTCCAGAGCTCGCACACCCTCCCAGACCCCTGATGCGATCCCGAACCTGCGTTAGGACTCCCGACCCGCGGCTCGTCCTCCAGGCCGCGCCGTTGCCTCGCAGGACCTCATGAACACGCCGATGTCGCTGGACCCCGAGACCTACGCCTACCTGCGTTCGCTCGCCGCACGGGTGCTGGGGCCCGGTCAACACACGCTGCAGCCGACCGGTCTGCTCCACGAGGCCTGGGCCCGGCTCGCTGGCCGGGAGCGCGCCTACGCGGATCAGCAGCACTTCCTGCGCACGGCGGCCAAGGCCATGCGCCACATCCTCGTCGACCGAGCGCGGGCGAGGAACGCCGAGAAGCGCGGTGGGGGTGCCGTCCCGACCACCCTGTCCGGGATCGGCGACGATCCCCGCGAGCGCCTCGATGTCGTCGAGCTCGACCGGGCCCTGACCGCGCTCGAGGAAGTGAACGAGAGCGCCGCGCAGATCGTGCTGATGCGGACCTTCGGCGGGCTGACCATCGAGGAGACGGCGGACGCGCTGGGGCTGTCGACGGGCACCGTGAAGCGCCACTGGCGGTTCGCCCGGGCCTGGCTGCTGCAGCGCATGGGCGAGGACGCGGACTGATCGGATCGACGCCTGTCCTACGTTGGACGGGAGCAGGCGCCCTCACCACGGAGCTCGCCCTTGCAGGACCCGGGACGCCACCAGCGCCTGTTCGAGGTGTTCGACGCCGTCGCCGATCTGCCGGCGAGCGAGCAGGCGGCGGCGGTCCTGGCGCTGTGTGGGGACGACGCCGCCCTCGCCGACGAGGTGTGGGACCTGATCGGCCACGACCGGTCCGACGTGCAGCCGCTCACCGGGACGGAGGGCGTGCTGACCCTGGCGGCGGAGCTGCTGACGGACGTGGAGATCCCCGAGACGCTCGGTCCGTACAAGATCATCCGCAAGCTGGGTGGTGGCGGCATGGGGGTGGTGTTCGAGGCGGAGCAGGACGTGCCCCGCCGCCGGGTCGCGCTGAAGGTCGTGCACCCCTGGCTGCGGACCACCCTGTCCGACGAGCTGCTGCGCCAGGAGGTGCAGTCGATGGCCGAGGTGCTGCACCCGGCGATCCCGCAGGTCTACCAGGTGTTCTCGGTCGACGACACCACGGTCGTCGCCATGGAGCTGGTCGAGGGACCGACGCTCGACGAGGCGTGGCCGGACCTGGACCGGCGGACGCAGCTCGCGGCGCTCCTGCAGATCGCCGATGCCGTCGACGCGGCCCACCGCGCGGGGGTGGTCCACCGTGACCTCAAGCCCGGCAACATCAAGGTGCTGCCTGGCGGCCAGCCCAAGGTGCTGGACTTCGGCATCGCCAGCCGCCAGGACCACCCGGGCATGGCCGGGGCGGGCACGGTCGCCTACGCCGCACCCGAACAACGGTCGGGAAACGCCTATGATGGGCGGGTGGACGTGTTCGCCCTGGGCGTGTCCATGGCCGAGCTGGTCACCGGGCAGCGCCCCGGCCGCACCGAGGACGGCCGGGTGCTGCTGCCGGAGCGGACCCTCGGGGATCCTGCTGTGGACGCCATCATCCGCAAGGCCACCGCCTTCGATCCCGGGCAGCGCTACCCGCGGATGGCGGAGATGCAGCGCGACTTGTGGGCGGCGCGACACCTCCGACCGGTGCAGGCGATGGGGTGGTCACCCTGGCGCTGGACCCGAGACTGGGCCATCCGCAACCGGGTGGCGCTGGCGGCCGTGCTGGGCGTGATCCTCGTGATCTCCCTGGTCGGCGCGGGTGCGCTGGGCGGTCGGGCGCTGTGGTTCTCGGCCTGGCAGGCTGCGCGGGCGAAGGAGATGCTGGCAGATCTGCGGCGCCAGCCCTTGGACACGCCGGAGGCGCGGGCGCAGGCGATGGCGGCGTTCAGTCGGGACCCGGCGCTCGGGGACTCCCCTCACGTCAGCGACGCGTGGACGCTCATGGCGCAGCACGCCAGCACCGAGGCCGAGGAGCGGGCCGCGCTGGCTCGGGCCTGGTCGACCGCGGGCAGGCCACGCCAGATCGCCGACACTGCCCGGGCGCTGGCCGAGATCCTGGTCGAGCACGACCGCTGGGACGCGGTGAGGGTCCTGCGCGAGAGCGTGGTTTCAAGGTCAGAGCCGGCGTTCGACCTCTATCTTGCGCTGGAGGGCGGCGACCTGGAGGCGGCGCGGGCGGTGATGACCCCCGCCCAGCAGCGGCTGCTCCCGCTGCTCGAACACGTGGCGCCGGACGCCTTCGAGATGGCGGACTTCCGGCCCCTCGTCGTCGACCAGACCCGCTGGGCCATCCACGACCCGGCGATGGCAGCGCGCCTCGACAGCGACGGCACCCGGCATCCCTCGCTCGTCATCACCGACGTCCCCGGGGTGGTGGCCGGGGAGGCCGCGAAGCGGTTCGAACACCTCCTGGCCGGATGGCCGGACCGCGATGCCGAGGCGTGGCGCACGGTGTCGGGGGTCGTCTTCGGAGATGCCGACGGCGACGGCAGGGTGGAGCGCTACGACATCGGGACCTTCGGGGGGCTGCCCCTCGCGGTGAGCGCCTCTGTGGACAGCCCGCCCACCGCGGTCCTGCCCTGGCTGACCACCGACTCCAACGCGGCCCGGGCCATCGACCTGGTGGACCTGGACGGCGACGGGCGCCAGGAGGCGCTGGTGCAGTTCAAGGGCTGGACCTACTCCGGCCTCGCCGTGATCACCGGCCTGCCTGACGATCCGGAGATCGTGGACCTCATCCGCGCCCGCCGCGCCTCGGCCGCCCCGATCCGCACCCGCGGTGGCCCAGCCTTCCTGATCGTGGGCTCGGAGCCGGAGCGTCCGTTCCGGGTCCCGGACGAGCACGTCATCTCCTCGGTGCACGTCGGCCGAATGGAGCGGGGTCGGGTGCAGCTCGGCGAGGCGTTCGACCACCTGTACGGCACGGTTCGGGAGGCGTTTACCGGCGATCTGGACGGCGATGGTCTCGACGAGGTGGTCGTCAACCAGGACCAGGCGAGCTGGATCCTGGTGCAGGAAGACGATGGGTGGAGCCGCATCCCCCTCCCGGCACTCCAGATCCTCGGAGTGGCCGATCTCGACGGCGACGGGAGGGCGGAGATCTGGGCCCACCGCGGCACCACGTCCATGGTGCTGGGGGCCGAGCACGGCACGACGCTGCCCGCCGCACCCCGGGCGGTCCGACCGGCGACCCTTCCGGCGCCCGACGCAGCGAGCTTTCGGATCCGGCAGCGCTGGGACCGCGCCGAGCAGCTGGCCGCCCTGGGCCTGCTGCCGGAAGCCGTGGCCATCTTCCAGGACCTCGCCCAGCTCCCCGGTCCCACCCGCGAGCCCTCCCTGCACCGCGCGATGCAGTGGCTCGAGTCGCTGGAGATCGGGCGGAGTGCGGATCAGCCTGGCGACCTCGTGCACCTGCGCGGCCAGCTCGGCGCCCGGCTCGCCGCGTCTCTCGTGGCGGGGGGACGACCGGCGCCCGACGGGCTGGAGGACGCCCTCCGGCACGACCACCAGTTCGATGCGCTCGTCGCGCTCGGGAGCCTGCCCGACCCGGGTCCATGGCAGCCGGTGGTCGCAGGGCACGCCGTCGCCCCTGCCGCCCGGTTGGACCCGCTCGCCGTGCGCATCCGTCCGGCCAGCGACGACGTGCTGATCACCATCACCGGCACCGAGCCCGATGACGCGCTGCGGGTGCCGCTGGTGCTGGGCGGTTCGGTGGTCGGCGTGCAGGGCGAGCTGGACCTCGACGCCCAGGACTTCGCCCACACGATCGCCGTGACGCTCGAGATCGACGGTCGTCCGGTCGGCTTCCGGTTCGGGCGGTACGGCGGGGGACCGCCCGACAACCACAAGCTGGGCATGCGCTGCGGCGATCAGGGGGAGGGGGCATCCCGGCCGTGGCGCGCCGGCCGCTACGCCTTCGCCATCAGCGTGGATCTGGAGCGGCACACCCTGCGCTGCACCCTGGGCGATCAGGCGCTGACCGTTCCGCTCGCCCTCCATCCGACCTCGTCGAGCGCGGCGCTGCGCATCGGGCGGATCCACGCCGGCGGGCACTTCGCCCAGACCCGCCTCGGGCTCGACCAGCTGCAGGTGCGGGGCGCCGAGGTGCCCGCCTCCGAGCCTGACCAGGCGTACCGTGCCATCCACGGAGATCGGCTGGCGACCGCCAAGCTGCTCGCGAGCGCGACGGTCGGGGACCGCATCGCCGGGGCG
>CALATR010000331.1 GCA_937891875.1 uncultured Pseudomonadota bacterium
CGGGGGCGGGTGTCATGGGTGGCGGCTAGCGCGCGGGGAGCGGCGAGCCGGCGAGGAGTGGGGCTGTGGTGAGGTCGGCGACGGGACCGCCTACTACAGCTCCCCCTGCCACAGGTCCGCGTACAGCTCCGCGTCCGTCAGGCGCTCCCGGTGCTCGTCCGCGTCGGAGCCGTAGTGCATGCGGATCCGCCAACGAGCGGCACTCTCGGGCAAGGCCACCGCGCGGGGCTCGCCCGGCTGCAGGCTGGTGTCGGCGACCTCGTGCTTGGACCAGGCGAGGGTGAGCGGGTCCTGTACCTCCTCGAACGTGCGGCCGATGCGGTGCACGGTGGACCAGCGGCCGTCGACCCGGGCGTCCACGGTGAGGTTGCGGAACAGATCGCCGGTGGGCAGGGCGTGGCCGACGCCGGTGCTCGTCAGGGTGAGGGTGCGGCCGTCCCGGGTGACCGCCACGGCGCCGCGGACGAAGTCGAGGTCGTAGGCGCCGCGGAAGGCGTGGTCGCCAGCGGGCATGTGACAGTCGACGCAGCGCTCGGTGCCGCCCGCGGCCCTCCACGCCCGCCACTCGGACGTCGTGCCCTGCATGATCTCGTCGGTGAGGATCCAGCTGCCGCCCTCGAAGATGGGCATGTGGAAGTCGTGGCAGCCCTCGCACAGGCTGCCGTCGGACAGCGCTGGAGTGGCGGTGATCCCATGGGGCGCCCACTCGGCAGTGTCGGCGTTCGTGGCCAGGATCTGGCCGTCGCGCACATGGCAGGCGACGCAGTTGACGCCCTCGGCGGCGAGCGGCTCGGGCAGGCGGGGGCGGGGCTGCAGGCCGCGACTGGGGTCACGGGCGACGTAGTGGCGCAGGTTGGCGAGCACCTCGGCGGACTGCTCGGGCAGGGGTGCGTGGCAGTGCACGCAGAAGGGCGAGGGCTCGTCGACCAGGCCGGACTGGTAGATGGGGTTGTCGTGGGCGGCGCGGTGGCGGCTGTGCTGCCAGCGCTCGGCCTGATCCTCGTGGCACCCGATGCAGTCAGCCCCAGACGCCTCCCGGCCGGTGCGCACGGGGGTCAGACCCTCGGAGAAGCCCCAATCGAAGGGCGTATCCGCGAGGGCCGGTGCGGTGAGGAGGGCGAGGGCGAGCAGGCGGAGGATCACGTCCGGGACCACACCGTCTGCGTGGCGGTGGTGACCTTCTCACGCTCCTCGTTCGACCAGTCGGTCTGCCGACTCAGCCGGGTCTCGGTGGCGCGGACGAGCCGACCGCTGGGATCCCGCTCGACGACGAGGCGGCGCTCGACGGTGTCCTTGGTCCAGGGGTGCGCCCCCCGCACGTAGAGCTCGCTGGGGTCGCCGTCGCGGAAGGTGACCAGGAACTCGGTGTCGGTGACCGAGGTGCCGCGGCCGCGGACGGCGCGCTGGACGGTGAACGCGGCCGCCAGGGGTCGGTCGTTGTCGTCGAAGCGCGCCTTGTACGTCGATCGTGTGAGGGTGATGCTCCCGCCCAGCGCGTCGATGGGACCGGTGAGTCGGGTCGCGACGCCGGACTGGATCTCCCTGGGCTCGACGCCGACCCAGTCCTCGTCGAGGCCCTCCATGACCACCAGCAGGTCCTCGCTGACCAGGGTGAGGGCGGGGTCGGGGTGGGTGGGGCCCATGTGCCACGTCTCCTGGGCCAGGAGCTGGTCGAGCTGGCGCCGGAAGGGCTCGAGCGCGCGAACGGTCTGGTCGAAGTCGAGCGCGCGCTCGGACGTGATGCGCATGGCGCGCGGGTCGACCCGGTCGTGGCGGGGAGCGGGTTCGACGTCTCCGGGGAGCTCGCCGACCTGCTGCGCCCGGGCGACCCGAGGGGCGGCGGCCTCGGCGAGGACGACCTCGTCCCCGGCGAGCGCCAGGGTGCAGAGGAGGAAGAGCAGGATCGACATGGGACCTCCGGGACAGCGGACCGCGAGCATACGGGATGGTTGGGGTCAGTCCCGGCGGGTCCAGGTCGTGCGGGTGGCTCGCAGGGTGTCCCAGGTCGTGCGGGGGTCGTTCTCCGTGCGGATCATCATGCGGTCGACCGCCTTCTCGCCGTAGACCTCGCGCTCGACCGCGCCGACCACCTTGCCCGAGCCGCTGAGCTGCAGCTCGAGGTGTCGCTCGCTGAAGGCCAGTCCCCAGGGGTGCACCGTGCTGATGAAGACCTCGCTCGGGCGCTCGTCCTCGAACAGGACCAGGACGTCGGTCGACGTGATCGCCACCCCACGGCCGCTGACGGCCTGCTGGATCCCGAAGGCGACGGCCACGGTGCGGCGGCGGTCGTCCTCGATCAGCTTGTAGTGGGTGCGGGTCCAGGTCTGCTTGCTGTAGAGGCTGGTCTCGAGCACGAGGCGCGCCGCCACGATGTCCTCGTCCTCCGGGAGATCGTCGAACAACAGGGTGTACCTGGCCAGCGGCTCGATCAGCGCGAACGGGTCGTGGTCCTGGATGGTGGGCTGGCGGCTCTGGGGACCGGCGGTCCACGTCGGCACCGCGAGGACCTCGCGGAGGCGGTCGCGGTAGGGCTGGAGCGACGCCCGGGTGGGGCGGACCGGCAGGTCGGTCGGCTCGCTCGCGTGCATGGCGCCGGGATCGACGACCGGACGGCGGTCGGCCCGCACGTCGCTGGGCTTCGACCGGGCCGCCAGCGCAGGCCGCACCGTGGGGACGGACTCGGCGAGCGCGGGATCATCGGCCGCGGGCGCCGGGGTGAGCAGCCAGCACAGCAGGATCAGCATGGGACCTCCCGTTCCGTGCGACCGGGGGCGGGGGCCACGGTTCCGGGCGGGAGGAGGCGTTGACCGGGCGTTGACCGGGGGCGGCGCCGACCGATCAGGGCTCGGACGTCACGCTGTCGATCACGGCCTTCAACCTGGCCTCTGCCGACGCGAGGCCCAGTCGCGCGCGGGCCACCTCGGCGAGGGCGGCGGCCTCGGCGGCCACGGTGGGCTCGTCGTCGAGGAGGCGGCGGATGATGTCGCGCACGGCGAGCACGTCGTTGGGCGGCACGGGCAGTCCGAGGCCCTCGGTCAGGGCGCGCACGCCGGGGAGGTCGGACCAGGCGGCGGGTACGCCGGAGACGAGGGCGCGGGCGAGGGGGGTGTGGGTGGCGGGGGCGCGCAGGGGCAGCGCCAGCAGCAGGTGGGCTCCGACGAGGGGGTCGGTCGGGCCGTCGGCGTCGGGCTGCAGGGCGACCGGCTGGCCGTGGGCCTGGACGCGGAGGTGACCCAGGTAGACCGGATCCTCGACGTGGCCGGTGATCCGCAGGTGCACCCGCGCCTTCTCGACCGGCGACAGCCGGCTGACCGCGTCGATGGCGAGGTGCTGGCCGTGAGCGGGGCCGATGGGTCCGCTGCACAGCAGGCGCAGGGTGTCGCCGTCGGGCGGGCTGCGGCGCACGGCGGCGGCCCCGGGTGGGCTGACGAGCACCCGCTCCGCAGGCAGGCCGAGGTCGACGAGAGCGTCACGCACGGCGTCCGCGGGGACCAGCACCCGCGCGAAGCCGGCGAGGCGGGAGAGCCGGGCCCGGGTCACGAGGCGGTCTGCGGGGTCAGGGAGATCGGCGAGCAGGGCGACTGCGGGCACCCCGCAGCGGGGGGCGGCCGGCGCGGTGGTGACGACCACGTCGGGCCCGAACGTGCGCGCTCGGCGCCAGGCCGCCCGCCGCAGGGCCCACGCCGCTCCGACGCCCCGCTTGCCGCACAGGTCGACGCCGAGTGCTTGGGAGGGGATCAGCCGCCGGTCGCGTCGGTAGCCGGCGACCACGTCCACGAGGTGGTGCCTGCGCAGGTCCCGGAGCCAGTCCGCGTGGAGCTGTCCGGCGGGCGACGGCTCATCGGGGGCCAGGGCGGTGGTCAGGAACAGGACACGCACGGCCCGGCGCATAACGGTTGCGGAGTGCGCTGCGGATCGCGAAGAGGGCGGTCTACGCGGGAACCCTGGACCTCCGCCCTTGTCCTCTTCGTCAGAACGTGGCAAAAGACCGCGCTCCTCTGGAGGTCCCATGCCCGCACGCTGGACGATTCCCTCGATCGTCGCCCTGGGCCTGGCCGGCACGCTCGGCCTGTCCGCCACTGCCCTCGCCGACGACGTCGTCGTGCCGCCGCTGGTGCCGCGCGGCTCGACCCAGGTCCGGGACGTGGCCAACATCACCCAGCTGCTGGGCTCCGAGCTCGACTTCATGCGCGAGGTCGAGAACGTGGTGACCCTGGACAAGGTGCCGGACGGCTTCGGCTACGCCTGCCTCGACAATGCCGGTTGTCTTCGGACCATCGGCCGCTCCAACAGCACCAGCCACGTGCTCGCCGGCTCCCTGCGGGTCGGTGACACCCAGGTCGACATCGAGCTGGTCTACCTCTCGGTCAGCACCGGGCGCTTCGTCCGCCGCAAGACCTTCACCCTCGACAACTCCCCCGAGGTGATCGCCGACAACATGGGCGACATCGCGCGCGAGATGGTCACCGGTGAGGGCCCGGGAGGTGGAGATGCCGCCGCTGACGGTGAGATCGACCTGATGGACTTCGACGAGGACTTCGAGGTCGACTTCAACAAGGACGACTTCGCCGAGGCCCAGGCCGCCGAGGCGGCGGAGAAGGCTCGTCGTGAGGAAGAGGCCCGCCGCCGTCGCGAGGAGGAGGCCCGCCGCGCCGCGGAGGAGGAGGCCCGTCGCGAGGCCGAGGAGGAGGCTCGCCTGAAGGCAGAAGCGGAGGCTCGCCGCCGCGCCGAGGCCGAGGAGCGCGCCCGTCGGGAGGAAGAGGCTCGCCGGGAGGCGGAGGCCGAGGCCCGCCGCCGCGCGGAGGAGGAAGAGGATCGCCGCCGGGCCGCCGCCGC
>CALATR010000332.1 GCA_937891875.1 uncultured Pseudomonadota bacterium
ACGGCGACCCGACCGACGACACGATCACCACCTTCACCTTCGACCGCGACTACAACCTGGGCATCATCCTGTTCGAGCAGCCGATGCCGGTGTTCACCGACACCACCGGGCGCGACCTGTCCGGCACGCTGACCGGAAACGGCATCTCGAACGCCATCTTCGGGCGGGTGCACGCCGAGTACCCGCTGCCCGAGGACCTGCGCCTCGAGGCTGCTGCCGCCGCAGCCCGGACCTTCAAGGTGCCGGACACGACCCGCACCGGGTACGGCCTCGAGTTCAACCTCGGCCTGCGCTACCAGCCGCGGGACGACGTCGACGTCGTCGGCACCGCCGCCCTCGCGCTCCCCGGCAGCTACTACCGCGCGTACACTGACAACGAGAACGCTCCGGACGGCTTCCGCGGCTTCGTGCTCGGCGGGCAGGTCCTGGCGCGGATCAAGTTCTGACCGACCGCAGGGGTGCCGCCAGCGGTCCCGGAGGAGGGTGCATGGTGCGCATCGCAGTGCTCGGAGCGACCGGCCGCATGGGTCGGCTGGTCATCGATGCGGTGGTACGCGCGGACGACCTGAAGCTGGTGGCGGCGCTGACCCGGGCGGGCTCCCAGGCGATCGGCACCGATGCGGGCGTGCTCGCGGGGGCGGGTGCGGTCGGCGTCCCGATCGCTTCGGCGTCGGCGGATGCGCTGGCCGACTGTGACGTCATCATCGACTTCAGCTCGCCGGACGCCCTGGGTCAGATCCTGCCCCTGTCGGGCGACATTCCCCTGGTCAGCGGCACGACCGGTCTCGGCCCCGACCTCCTCGACGCCCTGGTCGAGCGGGCCCATCGCGGACCGGTGCTGGTCGCGGCCAACTTCAGCACCGGCGTCACCCTGCTCCGCGATCTGGTGGAGCGCGCCGCCCGGGCCCTACCCGACTACGACGTGGAGATCGTCGAGGCACACCACCGGTTCAAGCGCGACGCGCCGTCAGGCACCGCACTCGCCCTGGGTCAGTCCGCCGCTGCCGGACGCGACTGGAACCACGACGAGGTCGCTGTGCACGGTCGCGAGGGTCAGGTCGGGCCGCGCCCCGAACGAGAGATCGGCTACCACGCCATCCGCGGTGGCGGCATCATCGGCGAGCACGAGGTGTGGCTGGTCGGCCCTGGCGAGCGGATCCAGCTGTCCCACTCGGCGATCCACCGGGCCACGTTCGCCGATGGCGCGGTCCGCGCTGCACGGTGGATCCACGGTCGCGCACCCGGCCGCTACGACCTCCGAGATGTGCTCGGACTCGGTCGCTGACGGGCCCCCCGCATCACGTCATCCTGACGATCACGGCGTTGACCCACCCGGGGGGGCGTGCCATGCTTCCGCGGCCCAGGACCCCGTCCCGGCCAGAGGAGCCTGAATGCGTCCCGTCCACATCGCCCTCATCACCGCGGTCGGCCTCGGACTGTTCTCCGGCTGCGACAACAGCTGCCAGCAGATCTGCGATCGCATGGCCCGCTACGCAGAGGAGTGCGACATCCCCGTGGACCGCGAGGACATCAAGGCCTGCAAGGACGCCCAGGCCGGCGCAGCGTCTCGGGGAGATCGCGCCATCTGCCGCGAATACAACAGTGGAAACGTCATTCGCGAGGAATGGGACTGCGACGACGTCCGGGCGTACTTCAACGAACCGGGGTCTGGCGCGCCAGACGGTGGCGGTGACACGGACGGCTGATCCAGCAGTGCAGCCACACGAGAGCTGCGCGATCCCCGAGCATGGACGCCACTTTCGGTGTCCGCAAACGGGTACTCCACTTCAGACACTCCGTTGACACGCCGACAGGCCCGTCGTAACGTCCCCCCCTCCCCCGGAATCCTTGACGGAAGGTGCCCATGAGCTTCGAACCTGAAGCCTTCGGCAAGTACTTCCTGGTCGACAAGATCGCCACCGGCGGCATGGCCGAGATCTTCAAGGCCAAGTCGTTCGGCCACGGCGGCTTCGAGAACCTCATTGTCATCAAGAGGATCTTGAGCCACTTGTCAGAGAACGAGGACTTCGTCGACATGTTCGTCGACGAGGCCAAGGTCTCGGTAGCGCTGCAGCACGCCAACATCGTGCGGGTCTACGACTTCGGCCGCGTGCTCGACAACTACTACATCGCCATGGAGTGCGTGGACGGCAAGGACGTGCGGGCGATCCTGCGCAAGCTGGGCCGCCGCAAGGTCTACATGCCGATGGAGTTCGCCCTCTACGTCGCCCACGAGGCGTGCAAGGGGCTGGCCTACGCCCACGAGAAGACGGACCTGCGCGGTCACCCCTACGGCATCGTGCACCGCGACATGTCTCCCTCCAACGTCCTCGTCAGCTACGACGGCGACGTGAAGATCGCCGACTTCGGCATCGCCAAGGCCGAGCAGAACACCTACAACACCGCCGACGGGGTGCTGAAGGGCAAGTTCGAGTACATGAGCCCGGAGCAGGCCCGCGGAGAGGAGGTCGACGCCCGGTCGGACCTCTTCAGCGTCGGCATCCTGCTGTACGAGATGCTGACCGGCCGCCGCCTCTTCAAGGGTGAGTCCGACATCGCCACCCTCGAGGCGATCAAGCGCGCGGACGTCAAGCCGCCCTCGAAGGTGAGCTCGCGGATCCCTGGCCACGTCGATCGCCTCGTGCTCAAGGCCCTCTCCGGCGATCGTGAGGAACGCTTCCAGTCCGCCGCCCAGCTCCAGCAGGCCCTGCGCCGCATCCTCCCGCAGCCCCCGGACGAGCTGCACAAGGAGATGGCGACCTGGCTGCGGGACCAGTTCCGAGACGAGATCGTCGAGGAAGTACGCCGACTCGAGGAGGGTAGCGCCCTCGCTACCGAGTGGCGGGACACCCTGCCCGAGGAGACGTGGGACGGCAACAGCACCGCCACCCTGCGGACCGACCCCCAGCGCACCCTCGACGACGGCAGCGACCGCCGGGGAAGCGGCATGGTCTTCGTGGCCGTGGCGGTCGTGCTGTTCCTGCTGGTCGGCGCCGCGGGCGCGCTCGGCGGGTACACGATGCTCAACAACGGGCCCGAGCCAGTCGCGGCGACCGCACCTGGCGTGCTCGGCATCGAGGTCAGCCCGGCCGCTCGCATCATCGTCGACGGCACCCTGCGCGGCGAGGGCACGACCCTGCGCATAGAGAACGTCGACGCCGGCGAGCACACCGTGCGCTTCGAGATCCCTGGCCGCGAGGCATACGAGCAGCTGGTCCAGGTGGCCTCGGAGAAGATGGCGGTCATCGACTACAGCTTCCCCCCGGTGGAGCCGCTCAGCTCGACCGTGCCCATGGGCAGCGGCACCGACGAGGAGCTCGAGGAGGAGGAGGCCCCGAAGATCACCTCGTCCGGCACCTCCCGAAGCTCCGGCTCTCGGCGTAGGGGCGCCAGTGCCGCGGTCACTCGCCCTCGGGTCGACTTCGGGTCGACGCCGCCCGGCGCGACCGTGTTCGTGGATGGCTCCGCGGTCGGCCGCACGCCGATGACCTGGACCGGGAGCGCTGGTGAGACCGCAAGCGTGAGGCTGGTGCTGGACGGGTACGAGCCCGCCACCGGCTCGGTCAGTGGCCTGCGCAACGGCCAGCGCACCAGCTTCGACCGCACCCTCAAGAAGGCGGCGGCCTCCCCCGGGACCGTCACGGTCGGCATCATCGGCGGTGGCTGGGGCAACGTGTTCATCGATGGCAAGCAGCAGACCAAGACCGCGCCCACGAAGTTCGAGCTTCCGGCCGGCCCTCACGAGATCCGAGTCGTGAACCCGGATCTGGGCCTCGATCACACCGAGAAGGTGACCGTCACCGCCGGCGGAAATGCCCGGGTCAACGCCAGACCGTGACCTGAGTTCTCCTCGCGTGGCACGCTCCGCCGCTCGGTCGGGACGCTCCGCCTCCCGGTCGGGACGCCGCGCGCGCTCCTCGCGCGACCGCGGTCACCCTCACTCGTGCGCCTTCGCCTCGGCGCGGAGCTGCACGGCCAGATCGCGGGCGGTGTCGTTGTCCAGCGTCCGGCCCAGCCGGTCGAGGATGTCGGCGGCCTCGTCGTAGTTCCCCGCGTCCCGAGCGGCCGCCGCGAGGGCGATGACCAGCCTCGGATCCGGGATCCGGGGCAGGGCGTCACGCAGGGCGATGTAGGCGCCCTTGGGATCCCCCTGCTCGGACAGGACCTGCGCCGTGATCAGCGCCACGCGCAGATCGTGGGGATGGGCCTCGTATGCCTTGACCGTCAGCGTGCGCGCCTCCGCCGGGCGCTTGTCCGCCAGCAAGGCCTGCACCAGCGCGACCATCAGCGAGGCGTCCCGCGGGCGACCGGAGACCGCCTTCATCAGCCACGGCACCGCCTCGGACGGCCGCCCCGCCTGACTCAGCGCGATGCCGTAGGTGGCGTGGACCTCGACCTCGTCCGGCGCGAGGCGGGCGGCCGTCGCCAGCGGGGCGAGGGCACCGTTCGTATCTCCGGTCGCACCAAGCACCTTGGCCAGACCCAGCCAGCCCAGGGCACTGCGGGGATGGCGCTGGGTGATCCCCGCCCAGGCTGCCCGGGCTGCGGTCGCATCCTGCAGGTCCCTGGCGCGGACCATCGAGGTCCACCCGTCGACATCCAGCGTTCCCCGCTGCATCTCTCGGCCGACCATTCGCAGGAACTGCACCTCGGCGTAGCCCGGGGCCACCCGGAGGGCGGCATCTGCCTGGCGCACCGCCTCGTCCGCCTTGCCGGCGTCGAGCAGGGTCCGCGCATAGAGCGCGCGCAGATGAGGATCATCGGGCACGCGCTTCACACCGACCGCGAGCACGTCCGCCGCCCGATCCCGCTCCAGGGTCGCGACGGCGACGTAGGGCTCGGGGGAGTCGGGCACGGCCTTCAGGAATCGGCGGGCCTCGGCCTGGGCCTCGCCGATGTGGCCTTGCTGCAGGAGCGAGGCCTGCAGTCCAGTCCAGGCCTCGACCAGGCTCGGATCCCGCTCCAGCGCCGTCTGGTACGAGCGCTTCGCGTCGTCGAGCTCCCCGAGGGCTCGCTGCACCGCCCCCAGCCCCATGGGTGCGCGGGCGTGGCTGGGGTCGAGCTCGAGGGCCTTGTCGTACTCGGCCTTGGCCTCTTCGGCCGACGTCACCACCCGACCCATCAGGTAGTGGGCGTCCGCGCTGTCGGGATGGTCCGCCAGACGCTTGCGGTAGATCGCCTCCACGTGGTGGCGCAGTCCGAGCGAGAGCCCGAGATCGATGTACAGCTCCTGCGCGTCGAGCGAGGCAGGGTCGCGAAGAGCGGCATCTCGTGCCAGAGGCAAGGCCCCCGCAACGTCGCCAGCGCGCATGCGGATCTCGGCCTCGGACGCCGCGAGTGAGACGGTACCCGTCAACAGCGCGAGCGTCGCGGTCCAGGTGATGAGCGTTGCCTTCCACATACCGTTGCGAGCCCCTGGTAGAGTGACGCGATCGATCCCTGCGTTCACCGGAGCAGCCCCCGGCATGGTGCTTCCCTTCCTCTTCGCTCTCACGATGTCCACCGCCGAGGCGAAGGACCAGCCCCAGGTCGCCGTCGTCGGATTGCACGACGATGCCCTGGATGACGCCGAGCAGCGCGCCGCAGTGCGCCAGCTCGCGGCCGCCCTGGAGGACGGCAAGCGCTTCCGCGTCCTGGCTCCCGACGACGTAGCGCGTGTGATCTCCGGTCGCGAGGAGCTCATCCTCGCCGAGGCCTACCTGTCCCCTGGGCGCCGGCTGCTCGACGACGGCCGCACCCTGCACGATCAGGCCCAGCCCGAAGAGGCCATCCCGGTGCTCGAGCAGGCGGTCGAGTCCCTCAACGACGCCATGTCCGCCGCCGACGCCAGCCGCGACCTGTGGGAAGCCCTGCTCTATCTTGGAGCTTGCCACGAGGAGATCGGCCGTTCCGACGACGCCGCCAGGTCCTGGTCCGAGGCGGTCGCCCTGAGCCCGGAGCGCCAGCCCGACGCGGCTCGGATCCCGCCCAACATCGTCCGCAGCTACCTCGCCGCCCGCGAGAGCGCGCAGAAGAAGACCGGTGGCATGACCATCAAGGCCCCCGGGCAGGCGACCATCAGCGTCAACGGCCGCAACCTCGGTCCCGCCCCGGTCAAGCTGGAGTCGGCCCCCGCGGGCACGATCCACATCCGCGCCCGCGCACCGTCCGGCGGCACCGCCTACAAGAAGGTGCAGATCGTGCCCGGCGCCTCGGGCACCGTCGAGCTGCAGCCTGGCGCGTTGCGCCTCCCCCCCGCCGGAGACGTGCGCTTCGCCCGGATCCGCGCGACGACCGATCTGTACAAGGCCATCGGCCAGCAGACGAAGACCGACCTCGTCCTGGTCGCCGGCGGCCACGACGGCACGGTCTCGGTCCAGCTCTACGCCCCGCCGGCAGACGCCTTCTCCAACGCGGTCGAGGTCCCCTACCAGGGTGACTCCGTGGACGAGGTGATCAACGCCCTGCCCGGCCTGCTCCAGGTCGTGACCGACGACGGCACCCTGCCGACCATCGCGACGTCGCCGACGGCCGGCCCGCTCGACCCGGCGGACAATGCGCTCCTCGCGTCCCTGCTGCTCGACCCGAAGCCCCTCGCCCCGCCGCCTCCGCAGAAGGGCCGCCGCACGACAGCCATTCTCGCTGGCGGTGTGGGAGCGCTGATCGTCGGCGGTGCGGTGACCGGGGTGCTCCTCGCCAACAGCGGCGACGGCAACAACGGCACGATCATCGTCGGCCCGGTACAGTAGGCCGCAGAAAACCGCGCAACTACCCGCGCAACTACTCGGCTTGCAGGCTCGCTATTCGGGGGCTGCCGGCACGCTCCAGCTCCCCTCGAACACCTTCTCGCCGTCCGGGTGCGGGGCGATGATCTTGAAGGTGCAGGACTCGGCGCCGTTCTTGCCCGGACTCGTGATCCGGCGCAGGGGCGACAGGGTGTAGCCGCGCTCCTGACCCGCGTAGACCACCTCGTACTCGCGCTCCCAGGGGTCGCGGGTGTCCGTCTTGACGGTGCCGTCGGGAAGGGTGCGGGTCACCTCGCACTCGACGACGTTCTTCACCTTCCAGGTGCCCCGCTCGCCCACGTTGGGGACCATGAAGGAGCCGTAGAGGATGTACTCGCCCTCCGGCAGCTCCCCGGGGTTTGCGCCCATCATGGTGTCGCAGCGCCGGGGGTTGTCACCCTTGGGGCAGATGCCGAGGCTGTTCTCGTCGAACGGGCGCACGCCCTGGCGCATGTCGTTGACGGTGTCCGCGAGGATCTGCTCTTCGAACGCCGACAACACGAGGCCACCGCCGCTGCCGGCCCCGTCCGTCGAGGCCCCGCCGGTCTTCCCCGCACAGATGTCCGCGCAGGCTGCCTCGTCGACCTGGGCAGGCCCGGTGCAGGCGATGACGGTGGCAAGGAGCGGGACGAAGCGGCGCATGAAACCTCCTGGGGGGTCGACGGGCGGAGGCTAGCACGCCAGACACGGTCGGGGTACGCGGCCGATCTCGCAACGGTCGGTCTGCCCACCGAAGGTGCCCCGTGAGCCTGCAGCGCGCCCGCCTCCCGGACGGCTCCACCCCGTCCCTGCCCCCTGGTCCGGTCCCCTGCTTCGACCTCGTGGACTGGGTGGGCGAGCCCTTCGAGCTCCCCTGCGACGACCCCTGGCTCGACGGCGGAGGCGACGCGGCCCACGCCTACCTGGACGCCGCCGCGCGCGGATGGGACGACCACCCGGAGTGGATGGACTTCCTCGACGAGGACAGCCCCGTCCACGACCTCAAGCTCGCCGAGCGCGCGCTGTGCGCCTTCCCGATGCTGCAGACGATGCCGCAGGAGAAGGCGCTGCAGCACGTCGAGGTCGCGCCCAACAACGCCTTCGTCTTCAAGCGCGACAATGGCACCTATGGCGTGGTGCACTGCTGGCCGATCAAGTTC
>CALATR010000333.1 GCA_937891875.1 uncultured Pseudomonadota bacterium
CCGGGAGGCTCGCCGTATTCGACGCCTTCGACCGGACGGATCCGCCAGCGATCGAAGAAGCGCAGGTCCCAGCCCGCGGCGAGGTACGGCTTCACCGGGCCCATGCGCACGGGGTAGAAGCGCAGGCGCGGCTGCAGGGCAAACTGCACGGCCTGCACGCTGTCGTTGCTGGTCTCGCCGCCACCCGCGTCGTCGGTCCAGCCCGAGTCGAGCTGGCGCTCTCCGTACTGCAGGCCGATCATCACGCCCACGTCCATCCAGGCGGTGGGGGCGTAGCCGGCGAAGAGATCGCCGCGGACGCGCTGGGCGGGGAGCGGGCCCTCGCGGAACCACTTCTCCTGCCCGTCGGCGGTGACCGTGGTGCGGACCTGGGCGAGCCGGTCGACGTCTCCGATGGAGAGTCCGCCGCGGACCTCGATGATCGCGCGACCGGCGTGGGGCGTGCGTCGGGCGGCCCAGGTGCGCACGTCCATGCCGCTGTCGATGTAGTTCTGCTTCACCCCGACCAGGTGCCGCAGCTCGTACGGGGTGTCGGCAAGCGACGCGGCGACCCCCTCGGGGGTGGACAGGTCGATGGGCTCGGGCGGCTTGTGCGGGGGAAGCACGCCCTCGGGCGGAGGCTCGGGGGTGTCCACGACCTGCGGGTCGGGCTTGTCGACCGGGTCGGGCACGGGATCGGGCTTGTCGACGACGTCAGGGTCGGGCTTGTCGACCGGGTCGCTGCCACCGTCATCCGGGTCCTGACCCAGGCCCTCCTCCCAGGCGGTGATGAGCTTGGCCGCGTCGATGAGATCGCGGGCGTCCGCCGGTCCCATGACCTTGGCCATCTCGTCGATGAGATCGGCGACCTTGCGGCCCAGCTCGTCCTCGCTGCCGGGGGTGACCTCGTAGGTCTCGGCCGCCAGGGGATCGCGGCCGGTCTGCTCGTACAGGCGGACGTCGGCGAAGACCTTGGTGCCGTCGCGGCGCACCCGGACGACCACGCCGAAGCGGGCGGGCAGCTTGCCGAGGGCGCGGTGGGGGCAGGTGGGCTCGTCGAAGCAGGCGGCGAGGGACTCCCGACCGACGACGTTCTCGACGGCGCGGGTCTTGAGCACGACGTGGCCGGCCCGGGCGAGGGCGGTCTCGGTCGTCTGCTGCAGGATCGAGGCGAGGCCGAACTCGCTGACCGTGCCCGGCGTGAAGTCCGGGAGCAGCACCGGCTCGCCGGCCCACGCATCCGCGCTCGCGGAGAGTCCGAGGAGGAGGAGGCCGGTGACGGCGATGGCGCGGGGTCGCAGCACGGCGGGGGTGTACCACGCGCGCCGCACGCGGACTACAACCGCGCATGACCTCGCTCCGCACCCTGTGCGCGTGGACCGGCCTGGCGGCGCTCGTCGGCCCCCTCGCCTGCACGCCCGTCCCCCCTTCGTGCATCGACATGTGCGCGGCGGCGGTGCCCCTGCAGGAGGCCTGTCTGGAGCGGGACGGCCTGACCTGGGACGACACCCCGGCCTGGGACGATGCCGAGGGCTTCCGGGAGAGCTGCGAGGCCTGGGCGTGGGCGGCGAGGCGCCTGGAGGCGGACGCGAAGCGCCGGGGCACGTTCGGCGAGGGCCCAGGCACCGCGGAGACCTGCACGGCACGGGCAGACGTGTTCCAGGAAGGCACCTGCGAAGACCTCGAAGCGGCGGGCTGGGACCTGCCCTGGGAGTGAGACATGACCGTGCGCGACATCCTCCTGCTGGGTGATCCCGAGCTGCGCCGGGTGGCCGCCCCCGCGGATCCGGACGCCCTGGCCCGGGGCGAGTACCAGGAGCTCGTCGACGACCTCGTGCACACCATGCGCCACGCCAACGGCGCTGGCCTCGCCGCCACCCAGATCGGCGTGCACGTGCGGATCGTCGCCCTGGAGGTCGACGACAACCCCCGCTACCCGTACAAGCCGAAGATCCCGCTGACCATCGCGGTCAACCCCGTGCTGGAGCCCATCGGCGACGAGACCTTCGCCAACTACGAAGGATGCCTCTCGGTTCCCGGCCTGCGCGGCATGGTCGCCCGCCGTCGCCACCTGCGGGTGCGCTGGCTCGACCCCCACGGTCAGTCCCACGAACAGGTCGTACACGGCCTCACCGCCGGCACCTGGCAGCACGAGTGCGACCACCTGGACGGCAAGCTCTTCGTCGATCGCGTCACCGACACCAGCACCTTCACCACCTGGGACAACTTCAAGCGCCACCACGAGGCGGCCTTCGTCGAGCGGGTGAAGGCGCTGCATCCCGAGGAATAGCGCCTACCCCCTGCGCGCCTCCAGGTACGCGCCCAGCTGCTCGACGCCGCGCTCGCGGGTGAGGCGCAGGTTCTGCTCGGCGATGGCAGGTTGGCCCACAGCTGCTTCCAGCCCGAGATCTGGGTGCCGTACTCCTCGACGTCGGGGAACGGCACGTCGATCTCGACATTCTCCAGGTTGGACGCCACGGACAGGCCGCGATGGCAGGCGGGGAGGATGCCGTCGAGGGGGATGTAGGCCAGCAGCCCGCCGTCGACGTAGACGTGGCCGTCTTCGACCACCGGCGGGAAGATCAGGGGGATGGCGGAGACCTTCGACCGCCTGCTGGAGGTGAACCTCGCCAGTGCCGTGGTGCTGTCGCGGCGGCTGGTGCCGGACATGCGCGACCGAGGCCGCGGCACCGTGGTGCACATCAACAGCGTGGCCGGCCTCATCGGCTACCCGACCGGCCTGTCGTACGGGATCTCCAAGCACGGCATGCTGGGCATTGATGTCGCCGACGCGGTGTGGATGGCCTGCTCGGCCAGCCCGCGTACAGTCGTGGAGGAGATCCTGCTTCGCCCTCAGCTCGGCGATCTCTGACCGAAGGAACGTACATGAACGCTCCGCTCTCCCGTCCGAAGTCCGATCTGCGTCGCGCCCTGAAGACCAGGATCGATCAGCACTTCTCCGAGTCCGGCCGCGACCCCCGCGGCGGCCGGGCCCTGCACGCCAAGGCGGTGATCCTGCTCGGCTGGGCAGCGATCTCGTACGGCGTGCTGGTGTTCGCTCCGATCCCGTGGTGGCTCGGCGTGCTGCCCGCGATGAGCCTCGGGGTGGCCATGGCCGGCATCGGCTTCAACATCCTGCACGACGGCGGCCACGGCTCCTTCGCCACCCGGCGAGGCCTGAACCGACTGGCGGCCCGCTCGTGCGAGCTGCTGGGCCTGTCCAGCTACTTCTGGCACTACAAGCACAACGTGTGGCATCACGGCTTCGCCAACGTCAACGGCCTCGACATCGACATCGACATC
>CALATR010000334.1 GCA_937891875.1 uncultured Pseudomonadota bacterium
GCGCAGCGTCCGACGTCGGAGGCGCCGATGAAGCTCGGCAGAGGCTCACCGCGCTGGCTCTGCAGCACAGGCTGCTAGCCGGCGACGGTCTGCTTGCATGCTTGCATGGGTTGTCAGTTTGCATATCTGCATGAGACTGTTATGGTTCATGCAGATCGAGTCGAGATCTCGACTCTCAACCCTTTCCCGGAGACCCCCATGCAGACGCCTGCCCTTCGCTTCGCCCTCCCGACCCTCCTGCTCGCCCTCGCCGGCTGTGCCGAGGGTGAGGTCCGCGTCGTCGGAGACTACGACTCGGTCGAGAATCGCTCCGACGCGACCATGCGCATGAGCGAGTCCGATGCCGATGGCGATCCGGAGACGGTCGAGGTGCTCTGCGGCGTGGGTGACCCCGACGTCATCACCGTCGAGGCCGACGGTGAGGTGGACGACGAGGAGACCGACCTGACCCTCGTCATCACCGCCGATGGTGACGTGGAGGACTGCGAGGTCATCCTGGACGCCGACGCCCTGACCTCCATCGACGTGCGTGGCAACGGCGACCTCGTCATCGAGGGGACCGCGACTGCCCTGGCCGACGTCGACATCCGCGGCAACGGCAACCTGGACGTCGAGAGCATCGACACGGCCCGGTTCGACCTGGCCGCGACCGGCAACGGTGAGCTCACGGTCGACGAGTTGATCGTCAACGAGCTGGACCTGGACCTGGACGGAAACTCCACGACCACGCTGGTCGGCTCCGCCACGGTCGGCGACTTCACCATGCAGGGCAACTCCGTGCTCTACGCGAGCGAGCTGATCGTCGACGAGCTGGACATCGAGATGTCCGGCAGCTCGACCGCCGAGATCTCCGTCATGGATGACGTGGACGCCGCCTTGTCCGGAAACGCCATCCTCGAGGTCTGGGGCTCGACCGAGCTGGACATCACCGACGTCGTCGAGCTGGGAGACGCTGACTTCGTCCTGAACTGATCCCATTCCCTGTTCCCACAGCGGCGTCGACGCCCTCGCGGTGTCGGCGCCGCGTGCGTTTGCGCCGGGTCGGGTGGGGGGGACCCGGACGCGCCGGATCGTGGTGGTACCCGAGGACGTCGCGAAGGACGCCGGGTTCACCGACTGTCGGGGGTGCGCAAGACGAAGCCGCTGACGGCGATCGGATCTCGGGGTAGGCTGAAGTGGTTCCACTCGCGTCCGATGGAAGGATCGTGGTCCGATTCAGCCAACTCGCGACAGCAGATGAGACGCAGCGTGTCCCGGTGCGCCCCACGGTCGTCGTGCGCGCTGGGGGTCGTCGCTGATGGACAAGGACCACAAGCTCCAGCGGTTGACTGCCAGGCCATTATGGCGTCGTGGTGGGCGCTATCGGTGATGTCAAGAAGTTGTGGTGGCGGGCGCGAGCCGCCTGGTGACGCCGTCGACCGCCAGTGTGTCCCCACGGGTGTCCCCAAGGAGATCACCGGCGTTGTCGAAGTGCTGGAGCAGCTATGCGCCGCAGGGCGGAGTGTGCGGCGCTGCGTTGGGGCTCGGGCTGCGTAAGGCGCTACTCCTGCTGGGAGTCTTCCGTTTCGGGCAACCTGGCAACCGGGAGGCTGCAAATGGCCGACAGCATCCGCGAGGAAGCTCGGAAGGATGATGCCGAGCCCTGCATGTTCCGATTCGTCTTTGGGCCTGCCCTCCAGTATGTCCGGTGGGTAGCAACCTTGTTGGCTCTCCGAAATTGACGATGCAGGGAGGACTGGAGTTCGATCAGCGATTCGCAGACCGACCGAGGGAACCGCTCACTGACTCCTTCCTCCAACCGTCGGAACTCCGCAATGAACGCGACCGAGTAGACGTGGCCTATTCGTCTCGACACCCCTTCGCCGAGGCAGGTCTCCTTCGCTAGGCTGTTCTCCAACTGTCGCTTCAACTCCGGCAGGTCCTGCTTCACCGCTGGGTGGTGGACGAACGATGCCGCGTCGTCGAGGAGTCTTTCAAGCTTCCGTTGGTGCTTCCTGGGCTCCCCGTCACATGGTTCAGATGGGCCGAAGGCTAGGGCGGTTCCGACCAGCAGCATGGTAAGCATATTCACCTTTGTCCAAGCAGGGCCCGGGCCTGCGTAAAGCGGCCCTCGTTGCGGCGCCGTCGAAAGAGCCTACCGCGAGCGCCGCGATTCAGATTTTCCAAGGTCTCAAGTACCGTGTCGCCCCTGAACCGTCGGCTGACCTTCCGCAGGTTGTGCCCGTACAGTTCCTCCATCGCCGCCTCCACCAATCCTCGCGCATCTGGGTCGTTGTTGAAGAAGAACGAGGCGAAAATCTCCGATCCTCGCTCGCGCGGGCCAACCGCCACGGGCAGCCGACCGTCCAAGTCTCCTTGGCCCCTGTAGCTGTCAAGCTCGCTTACCACATCAGACGCGAGAGTTCCGAATAGCCTGGTAAACGGCGAATAGGAAGAGTTATTCCGCCAGGGGAGCTGGTCCTGCGCAGGAACCGAGGCATTGTGGGCCGCTACGGCCAACGCGCCATAGTATTCCGCCCCACCTTCGCCGATGAAGCCTACGTTGAATGCTGACTCCTCAGAGGCTGCGTGGATACCTTCATGCGTTTCGGTGCTCTGGAGTCGGCCTTCTCGCTGCTGGTAGAATACTGCGATCCGAGAGTTGGAGGCCCAAGCGGCGGCACGGCCCTGACCTCGCCGTCGCCGGCGTCGGTCGCTTCTCTTGGCACGGCGGAACGTCCAACGGAGGTCTTTTCCATCCTCACGAGTTCGGACCAATCCCTCGTCAATAGATCGCCGCACCTCGCGGCGAAACTCTGCGAGACTGATGTTCTCGATGTTGTCGCCCAAACCTACAACATAGTCACCAACTCGTCCCTCGAACTCCACGCCGAGGAGTTGCTGGAGAGCGTCGAGTTCTGGATCGTCCACGCCTCGTTCGTAAGCGGTCATCGCATCGGTCGTGTAGGCCTCCGGATTGTCGGGGGGAGCCGTCTGCGGCGCGATCACTATCCGTCTGCGTCCCTCCTCGAACGTCTGGAGTCCAGATGGATCAGCGAACAGCACCGGGTTGCACGAAGCATACGAATATCTCCCCACCCCATCCACCAATCCCGCCGGATCACTGCTACACCAACGCCCCAGCCACGGCGCATAGTACCGCGCAGAGTGGTAGTTCAACCCGGTCTCTTCGTCCCGCTCCTTCCCGATGTACCTGTACCGCTTCTGGCTGACCGGACTCGCGTTCTTCTCCTGCCACCACGACGTGGAGCCATACGGGAAGTACTCCTCGTACGAGATCTGATCCGCGTTGTCGTCGAGCTCCAGGCTCGCGGAGCCCAGGTGGTTGCCGTACTGCCATCGGGTGTTGAACGGCCGAAGCGGAGGGATCGGGGTCGCCCCCGTGACCGTCATCGTTTCGATCATGGCGAGGCGCTTCTCGCCGTCCATGACGTGCAGGGTCTCCCGTTCCTCCTCGAGCGTCGCCCCGTTCCACCGGCGCCAGATCTCGTACGGGCCGAGGTAGATCCGTTCCTCGGTGACTCCCTTCCTCACGACCTTGCGGACGCGCTCGCGGGTCGGGTCGTACTGGTAGTGGGCGGTGTCGGTGCCGGCGTTGAGGGCGACGTCGGAGATCTGATCTCGAAAGTCCCGAACGATGGGACTGCTGAGCCCCGAGCCGCCGGTGGTGTTGAGGTGCTGCATCGAGGTCATGGCGCCCCGCGCGTTGTGTACGAACGCCGCAAGCAGCGCGGAGCTGGCGTCTCGGATCTCGTCGAGCTGGTTGTTGCCTGTGTCGTAGAGGTACGTGCGGGTCCAGGTGCTGACCTGGCGCATCTCGGTGATGTTGCCGACGCCATCGTAGGTATAGCGGCGCTCGTAGCGCCGGAGCTTCTCCGGGCTGTCGGCGGTGAACTTGCCGCTCAACCCGCTCGTGTACTTCGGGGCGAAGTCCCGGTCGGGAACGCCGACGAGGCCGAGCTTCTCCCGACCCTTGGCGTTGGTCAGCCGGTAGAGCGCGTCGTACTCGAACTGCTGGTTCGGCGAGATCAAGGTGTTGTCGAAGAACAGGGTCGACTGCACGTTGTCGAGGATCTCGACGATGTTGCCTACGGCGTCGTAGACGTAGACGTAGTCCTGCAGGACCGCGCTGTCGGAGCTCCGGGTCGTGGTCAGCTGCTCGAGCCGGAAGGTGAGGGGGTCGTAGCTGTACTCGGTGACCGTGCCGTTCCCGTACTCGATGCGGGTTCGGCGTCCCTTCTCGTCGTAGTCGATGTCATCGACGAAGGCCTTGGCCGTGCTTCGGCCATGCACGAACACCTCGACGGTCTTCAGGAGCCCGCCCTCGTCGTAGCCATACTCGGACCGAGAGGCGTCCGGCGTGGTCTGTGTGACCGTGCGGTTCAGCGCGTCGAAGGTGGCCTGCAGCGTGAAGGTCGTCGCCTCCAGGGTCGGGTTCGTGGTTCCCGGATCCCAGTCGACGTCGGTGCCGACCTCGGCGCGGTCGATGATGGCGCGTTCGACCTCGAGCGCGTTGCCCTTGAAGTCGTAGGCATTGACGGTGACCTCGCCGGCGCCGTCCTGGGTCTTCCACAGCCGGCCCTTGTGGTACTCGCCAGGCCCCGACGGGGCGCCGCCGTCCTCTCCGTACGTGTAGGCCTCGTGGGTGCGTGTCGCGCTGCTGGCACCCTCCTGGACCTTGAGGGCGGTCGGTCGGCGAAGCGCGTCGTAGACAGTGTGCACGCAGATCGGACCCTCACGGAACACCGCGACTGGCTGGTCGTCGGCGCCCAGGAAGGTCCAGGTCCTCCCGGCATCCGCCGAGGTGCTCCGCATCGGGCGGCCGACCATGTCGACCTGCTCTTGCTGGTCCTGGTAGGGCGTGCCTGCCGCGCGGCCCTTCTCGCCCTGGACAGCGAGCACGAAGCCCTGGATGTCCATCGTCAGCGTCGTCTGATAGGTCGCGCCGCCCGCAGGGTCTTCGATGGTGACGATGGCTCGTCCGAGGGCATCGAGGTGGGTGATCCCCGGCGTCTCCTTGTGGGCCAGGGACAGTGTGGCTGCGCGCTGGTCTTCGGTCGACGGTGTGGGGGTGGCCCCAGACTTCCGCGCGTTGTGCCAGTCGCTGTCCTCGACGTTGTCGGCGCCATCCCAGGTCTCCGACCGCCAGGGGTCGAACACGACTGTGGCGAAGGTCCCGTCGGGCAGGTCCGTCCGGATGTTGCGGCCGAGCGGGTCGTAGTGGAGCACCGGCGAGACGCCCCACTCCACCAGATCCTCGTCGTCCTCGTACTCCTCGATGGAGGTGAAGAAGGGCTCGTACTGGCGGATCGGGTTGCCCTTGTTGTCGACGACGGTCCGGCCGGTGCCGATCCAGCGGGGGTTCGCCGATGCGTACTGCAGCTCTCCACCCGAGAACACCAGGTCCCCGTTGACGTCTCGCTCGGGCGCCAGACCCGGCTCGGCTTGGACCTTCGTCATCACGACGCCGCCACCACCGTCGGAGTAGGCGATCTGCACCTGGAATGTCGAGCCTCCATGCGTCCTGCGCTGCTCGACCCGCACCCGGTTCGGCAACGAGCTGTCCTTCCACCGGTCCATGTCGTAGGTGTACTGCACGGTGGGGGCGGTGAGATCGTCTCCTTCGGCGGTGGGCTGGGCGGTGCCCCGGACAGCCATCTTCGTGACGCGGCCGAGCGCATCGAACGCCACGCTCTGGGTGGCGCCGTTGGGATCGGTGATCTGCTTGGGTGCGAGGACCCGGTAGTCGCAGGACGCAGTGACGACGTTCCGGTTCGTGCTCAACGCGTCGGAGACGGTGTCGACGAACATGCCGTGGGTGTCGTAGGCGATCTCGGTGGTGTTGCCGAACGGATCGGTGTGGTCCTCGGGCATGTAGAACTGGGTCGGCAGGAGGGCCGTGACGCCAGCGCCTCGCCACCAGTCGGTCGTGCCCGCGAAGGCTTGGGAGTACCCGGCGCTCTGAAGGTCGGTGCTCGACGGTGTGGCGTAGTGCGGTGCGCCCAGCACCGTGGCGATGTCGGCCCAACGATCCGAGCCCGAGGTGCCGACCATGCCCGCGGTGAAGACCTGCTGATAGGTCTGGTAGGGCAGGGCACGGGACCCCATCTGGCCGAGGGTGGTCTCCGGTCCGGACAGGTCGTCCTTCCAGTACAGGGTCCGCGTGCGCGAGAGTCGGCGCTTCTCCGTCGTGCCCGGCGAGGGCGCGGTCTCGTAGGGGATCATGGACGCGGCGTTGAAGTCTGCGAGCAGGTCGGCTGCCTGGAATGGGGCGGTGTCGTCCGCGTCGACGCCGGTCAGCTCGAAGGTCTCGGTCTCGTAGGGGACGGAGAGGTGGTAGGTGGCGGTCCCGGCGTCGTCATGGATGAACGAAGCCGTGCTCACCGTCACGTGCGTCCTGCCCTGCTCGGTGTCGACCGGGGCGGGCGGGCTGGCCGCGGTGATCTGCGCCGCGCGGCGCTTGTAGCCGACCGCTGCGGACTTCGTGACCTGGCCGTAGTCATCTGTCTCGAGCACGAGCGTGTGAGACACGCGCGGGTCGGCGCTGTTCCGCTCGTAGTGGGACGAGCGGGTCTCGGACGGGATCAGCTGGTAGACGCCGTGGCGCTGGCTTCCCTTGTCCTGGACTGCCTTCACCGCGTACGTCGACTCGGTGACCGTGAACGGCTTGTCGGCATCGGCGCTGCCATCCTCGGCGAAGACCTCGACGCGTAGCGGGGAGCCGCGCAGCGCGCGGTAGGCCTCGCGCTGCTCGTGTGGGGTCAAGCCCGTCGGCACGCTCGGTGCCGGGAGCGAAGCGGCCGAGCTGTCGCCGGACCACTGCTCGGCGGCGTACGCGTCCGTCAGCCGCTGCTGGTGCCGCCAGGCGCCGGTGTGGAACCAGGTCTTCGTGACGACCGGGTCCAGGTGGTGGGCCACGTCCTGGTTGCTCGCACCCTCGAAGTCGGCGACGGACTCGGTGTCGCGCTGAACGACCAGCCCGAAGCCGCGGAACTCACGCTCGGGACCGTCGAAGCACCCGTGGTGGAAGGTGTAGGTCGACGCGAACTTCCACCCGGTGATGCCATCGACCATCTCGACCTTCGACAGGCACTGCACGGGGAAGGGCAGGCGGCTCGCCCACGGCCGGCCCGCGCGGCGATCGGCCGTGTAGAAGACCGTGGACGGCGTGTAGGTCAGCGTTGTCGTGCGACCCAGGTTGTTCGAGATGGTCTTCAGCAGGTGGGGCTTGCCCTGCTTCATCAGGTGAACGTAGCGCAGCGGTGCCACCGAGCCGCGCAGCAGCGGGCTCGACCACACGAGACAGGCGGTGCCGTCGCCCAGCAGATCCGCCACCGAGACCTGGGCCACGTTGTCGATCGGGGGGAAGCCGGCGAGGCGCTGCTTGTCCGCGAAGGCGTTGCCGGACTGGTTGACGTAGATGTCGACGCCGTCGGCCCCGAGGTAGAGGATGTCGGTCGGTCCGGAGCCGTCGACGTCAGCGAGCCGGATCCGGCGCGGGTCGAAGCGCTGGTGGCGGTCGAAGCGCGGCAGGTTGCCCATGATGACGCGGGCGCCGAATCGGCCGTAGCCGCGGTTGGGCCAGTACTCGACGGAGGTGCGTCGGATACGGACCAGGTCCGTCAGCCCGTCGCCGGTCATGTCCGCGAGAAAGATGTGCTCGGACTCGTTGCCGAAGACGAGTGTCGGACCGTCGTCTTCGTTCCGAGCCTTGGTGCGCTGCTCTGCGTGCCCGTAGCCGTCCTTGGCCTCGGAGGGGTACCACTGGAAGACGCGATCCTTCGTGAGCAGGAGATCGGCGAGCCCGTCTCCGTCGACATCCAGCATGCGGAGGTGCGGATCGTCCACGTTGAGGTTGGGGACGGTCTTGAACGGGCGAAAGCCCTCCCATCCGCCGTCCAGGTCGCGCTCGTAGAAGCCCTTGGGCGGTCGTGCGATCTGCACGACGTCGAGCTGTCCGTCGCCGCCGAGGTCCATGAGACGCGCGCCGCGCAGGGAGACCGCGGGTCGTGTGCCGAGACGCTGCATCGGACCCAGCGCGCCCTGGCCGTCGTTGCGCTTGTAGTACCACGCGCCACCCTGCTCGGTGAGCAAGCCGGTGAGTCCCTCGCCATCGAGATCGACCCACTGGTACTGGCTGACGTCGAGCGCGGTCGGCAGGTCGTCGGTGCCGGACACGAAGCGCACCGCGGTGTCGAGCTCGGCCTCGGTGTAGGTGAACGCGACGGGGGGCAGCGCCAGATCCGTCCACCCGCCCTCGTTGACGTAGCCCCGGTGGGTGACGGAGGTGAGCTTGGTGCAGTGGGGCTGCTCGTCGTAGGTGAACTCGGTCGCCTTGACCAGCGTCCAGCCGGTCCCGAGCTCGGCGAAGTCGTGAAAGACCAGAACCCGCCGACACAGCCGGTAGCAGCGGTGGTCGAAGCCGGGGCGGAAGCTTGAGTAGGGGTCCGCGCGGACCGGCCAGCTGGTGTCCTTGGTCGTGGTCGGCGGGGTGCTCGTGTGCTCGCCGTAGTCGAACTCCAGCCGGAAGTGGAAGGTGTTGACCATCGGGTCCAGCGACGCCGAGCCCATGGTGGTGTTGCCGTAGAAGATCGACTGCAGGTAGGTGAAGGTCGCCTGATGGCCTTCGAGGCCTCGCGCGCGCTCGGCGGGGTGGGTCAGGTCCACGTTCGCGCGGTCCTCTGTCGTGTAGACGAGCCGCATGGTGTTGCCGCGCTCGTCGTAGACCTCCTCGAGGAGCCACTGGAAGATCCGCGTGGGGTCGTCGGGATCTGCGACCCGGGCGGAGGCGGTGCGTCCGAAGACTCGGCGCGTGTTGTCGCCGGTGTGGGTGCGCCAGTGGGTGTCGCCGGTCGAGGCGTGGGTCCATCGCTCGATGCGCGCGAAGGCTCCTTCGATGCGAGGCCGGAAGCGCACGACGTGGAAGGTGTCGGAGCCCTCGGTCTCGGTGCGGCTGACCGGGCTGCCGGACTCGAGCCAGGGGACCAGATCTTCGGCTCCGGCGAGCTGGTAGACGTCGGACTCGCCCTGACCATTCCGGGTGTCTCGGTAGCGCGGAAGGCCGCGGTCGGTCTTGCGCCGGATGCTTGCCGTCGACAGCTGCCAGCCCATGCCGAACGGCCCGTTGCCGGCGCCCGAGTCGTAAGAGAGCGCGAGCTCTGGCGAGAGCCCACGGGGGGAGGGGCTCACGGCGACCGGCACCTGCATGCCCGCGGTACCCGTCACGGCGTTCGCCTGGAAGGTCTCGCCGATCCCTCGGATGGCACCGCCGCCCTGCGGGAGCGAGACCGACGGAGCCGGCGTCAGGAAGCGCTCTTCGGCCCCGCCATCCGGACCGGGCTGGCCGTCGCCGCCCGATCCGCCGCGACCCTGCTGCTGCTGACGTCGGTCCGCGGCAGGGTTGCGCGGCTCGGCAGGGCGCACGCCCCGCGCGAACGGGTTGGGCTTGTCGGCGGCGGGATCACGGGAGCCAGGAGGCTGCATCACGGACTCCCTAGCTGAGGTCGAGGCGGAACACGAGGAGGATGTCGATCAGGCCGTCCTCGGTGAACCGGAAGTTCGCCGGTCCAGGAGCGCCCACGTCCTCCACGAATCCCGTGAAGTTGTCGATCTGGCCGCTGGCGATCTCCAGGTTCAGTGTGCCGGCCATGGCCTGGCTGAAGGTGCCTGCGACCTCGCCAGCGGCCATGCCCAGGAAGCCGTCCACCGTGGAGAGCGTTGCCGTGCCTCCGCCGAGGTTGCTGGTCCCGATCTTGGCGGTCACGGTCGCGGACGGATCCGTGCCGGGAGTCGAGCTGGTCACGAAGACGATGGCCACATCCACGGCAGACGCTGAGCGTTCCAGGAACGCATGGGGGATTGGAACCTCCGCGAGCTCGATCGCCAGCAGCTGGCTGGTCGCCGTCCCCTCTGGGTTCATGAAGGCGTGCCAAGCGTCCGGGAAGTGGCGCCTCGCGGACACCACGCCAAGCGCGCCCGGCTCGCTGACGGGCGGGCCACCGCCGTCGTCTCCGAAGAAGCCGAGCGCCGTGGACAGGTCGTCCGACGTCATCCAGGAACCGGAAGCACCGTCGAAGCCCGTGTCCCACGCGAACCCAGGCACGGAGGCATCGAGGCGCGACACGATGGAGCTCCGCGCTGCCGCCGCTGCCGTCTCTCCCCCATCGCGGGCGCTGTACGCCAGCATCAGGTCCACATCAGTGATGCTGGTGTGGTCGAAGCGCTCGATCTCGCGGTCGAGGAGCTCGAGCTTCCAGACCGAGTCCACGGCGCCACGGAACTCGAAGGGTTGGTACCGGGCATCCTGGCTGTTGAAGGTCCCGGAGTCGTCCTGACCGACGCTGGTCACGATGGCCTCGAGGGTCGCGGGCTCCTGGTACGGGTCCTTTGCCCGGTCAGCCTGGGTACGGAGCTTGGATGAGAGGAGGGTCAGCTTCGCGTAGACCTGTACGTTCGGCCCGGTCACACACGGGATGCTGACGGTGACACGCCGGATACGACGCAGGTAGTGGCCTGGTGCGTCGAGGTCGAAGAGCACCTCGGGCAAGTAGAAGAAGCAGAAGCCGTCGTGCCGCAGGCGCTCGAGTGCGACGCCATCGAGGTCGGACAGGCAGACCGACTTGGTGAGCTCGTACTCGCGGCGATCTTCGGCTGCGTAGGTCGCGTCCATCCGCTCGAGGTCGTGCTGGAGCCGCTCACCGGCCAGCAAGCCGGAGTGTGCGGCATCGTAGTAGTCGACCTGGATGTACGCGGCGTCCGGCTTGGCCATCTCGTGCTTGAAGCAACGCTCCGCCCGCTGCGCCATGTCGACGGCCATGCGGTAGGTCTGGAAGTGCAGCGTCTTCAGCTCGTTCACCATCCAGGAGTAGAGTTCCTTGTTGGTGTACTTGGTGGTCATGAACGCCAGGATGCGCTCCGATTGCTCACGCTGCAGCTCCTGGTTCGAGAGTTCTTTCTCCGCCACGGCCAGCCGGACGTTGGCAGCGGCAAGCTGCACATTGATCTGCTCGATCTCGAGCTCCGCCAGAGCCAGCTGTTGCTCCCATTCCTGCTTCCGACGGGCGTAGGAGGCCAGCCGACCGGCCAGGCCGCCAGCCATGCCGAGGAGGTCGAGCGACAAGTTTCCGATGGACTCTGCAACGCCCAGGCCGCCGACCACCTGGTCGTCACCAATCGTTGCCGTTGAATGCGGGCCAAACCCAGAGATTCCGAGTGTCACATCTGGAACGAACGTCTTCACCGTCTCCTTCGTCGCTTTGATCGCGCCCACCACGGCTCGCAACACCTGCGCCGTGTTGGTCGCACCGAGCTCGAACACCTCCCCGGCGGAGAGGCCCTGGTCGACCAGCGCAACGTAGTACCGCTGGCGCTGCTCGGCGGTCGCCCGACTCGCCTCGAGGCTGCGGATGTTCTCCTCGGCCTCCCGGACCTGCAGCTCCCGGATCTGAAGGGTTCGATCGAGCAGCGCCACCTCGTGTTCCGAACGGATCCGCGCCAGCTCTTCGCTGTCTCGCTTCTCCATCGCGGACAGCAGCGCTTGACCGAGGCTCCGCACGCTGCTGACGAGACCTTGGGCCCGCTGCAGCGTGGTCGAGAACCGGTGATGCGGCAGAGGGGTCGCAAGCACCCGCAGTGCCCCGCTGAGATCTGCGCCTCGCGCTCTTGCACGCACGAGA
>CALATR010000335.1 GCA_937891875.1 uncultured Pseudomonadota bacterium
CGCGTCACCCTGGACCAGGACCCAGGCCTCGGCCACCGCGCGGGCCGCCGTGCGCAGATCGGCCAGGCGGGCGCGGGCGGCCCGGCGGGCGGTGCCTCCGGCCAGCTCCACACGGTCCGGGTCGGAGTCGGTCGGCCGGATCCAGGGCGAACGAAGCACGCTCTCGCCAACCAGCTCCGTGAGGACCGCCCGGGGGAGGGGGGCGTGCACCGCCAGCGGCCACAGCTCGGCGCCGGGCGGGTGCCAGGCCTCGCCCCGCCAGGCGGCCAGCCCGGCGGTGGCCTGCTCGACCAGGCGCTGGGGGCTGGACCGGCGGGGGGCCCGCACGCTGGCGTCGTCGTCTTCGGCGTGGGGGTGGGTCGCGCGGAGGATGTGCGCGCCCACCTGCTCGTCCACCGGGGGCACGTCGACGATCTCGACCTGGACCCGCGAGTCGAGCCCGCCGATGACGCGCTCGGACAGGCGGGTGCTCCAGCGGGGCTCGTGGACCAGCACCAGGCGCAGGGCCCCGTCGGCGAGCACGGCCAGGCGGTGCAGCGCCCGGGCGGTCAGCAGATCGACCTGCTCCAGCTCGTGCACGACCAGCACCAGGTCCAGGGCGTCGGCGGCGCGGGCGAGCGTTCCCGCGGCGGCCTCGGCGACCCGGGTCATGGTGGGGACGGGCTCGTCGGTGGTGCCCGGTGGCACGGGCAGGTGCGGCCACATCTGGCGCAGCGCGTCCCCGGATCCGGCGATCACCCGCCGGGCGAAGCTCTCGTCCTCGGCGGCGCCCAGCACGGCGGCCAGGGCATCGGCGAGCGGACCGCCGACCGAGGTGACGTCGCAGCGCACGTGCAGGGTACGCACGCCATCGAGGAGGGCGTGCCGCTGCAGCTGCTCGACCAGGCGGCGCCGCCCGCTGCCCGCCGGACCCTGGAGCACGATCGCCTGGGGTCCGTCGTCCGCCTCGAGCATCTCCTGCAGCCGCCCCCACCACGGACCCGGCTCGACGAACGCGGGCTCGGGCCAGTCCTGGGTGTCGGGCTCGGTGCGGATGCGGCGCAGCTCGCCCGCGGCCTGGCGGGCGGAAGGACGGTCCTGGGGGGAGACGTCGAGGAGCTGCTCGACCGTGTGGGACAGGCGCCGGGGCACGTCGGCGGCGACGCTCGCCAGGGGGGGCAGGCGGTGCAGGCAGGTGCGCGTGACCCAGCCCAGGGGGTTTCCGGGCGCCTCGCGGGCGTCGGTCAGGGCCTCGTGGAGCATCAGGCCGGTGGCGAACAGATCGACCCGCTCGTCGCCGCGCAGGCCGGCGAGCTGTTCGGGGGCCATGTAGCGAAGGGTGCCCTCGCCCTCGCCACGATCGTGGTGGGCCTGCTCGAAGAAGCGGCCGATCCCGAAGTCGAGCACGCGCACCCGGCCGCGCTGATCGACCAGGACGTTCGACGGCTTGATGTCGCGGTGGGCGAGGCCGGCGTCGTGCAGGCGGGCGAGCACGTCCAGCAGCTGGCAGCCGATGTCGAGCACCCGGTCGACCCGGTCGAGGGCAGCGCCGTCGCGGGCGGCGTGCAGGAAGGTCCGCCCGTCGACGAACTCCATCGAGAACCACACGTGCTGGGCGTCGAGACCGGCCTCGTGCACCCGCACCACGCCGGGCAGGCGCAGGGCGCGCATGGACTCGAATTCTCGCAGGAAGCGCCGGTCAGACGCCGGGACTCCGCGAGGGCGCACCTTGACCGCCACCTCTTCCCCCGACGGCGATCGAGCCAGGACCACGACCGCGGTCGCCCCCCGCCCGATCTCCCGGATCACCCGGTACGGACCGACCAACGTGTCGGCGGCGATGGCAGGCATGGCGCGCATGGGAGGAGTCTACAGCGCCGCCATCACGGCCTGTGTCCGGGACCGCACGTGCGCGCGTCCGACCGACGTTGTGTCAGGAGCCCAGCTCTTCGGTCGGGTCGTCGCCGCGGGGCACGACCATGGCGACGATGGCGGTGCAGTTGTCGCCGCCTCCGCCGCGGTTGGCCGCATGGATGAGGGTGGTCGCCGCGTCCACGGGCTCGAGTCCCCAGGTGCCCTCGGCGATGACCTCTGCCGCGCCGGGGTGGTGCACGCTGACGTAGTCGGTGATGCCGTCGCTGCAGAGCACCAGCCGCTCGCCGGGGAGCAGGGTGAAGCTGATCTGGCGCGGCACGAGGGACTCGGGGCGGAGGTCCTCGTTGAAGTGGCCGATGTAGCCGACCAGCGCGAAGCCGGCGGGGTCCCACACCAGCTCGTCGCCGCGGTGCCAGGAGCGCAGGCGCTCGCCCGCCTGGTTCATGTCCGCGGTGAGCAGGCTCGCGCCGTAGCGACCGACCAGGTACGCCCGGGAGTCGCCCAGCCAGCCCAGCTGCACCCGGCTGCCGCGCACGACCGCGACTACGGCGGTGGTGCCCATGGGCACGCGTCCGGCGAGGTCTCCGCCGGCGAAGCGCATGGCGGCCTCGCACACGGCACGGTTGGCCATGCCCAGGGCGCGCTCGACGAAGGCCTCGGCGCTCATGTCGTCCGCGTCCTGCAGGCGGGCGAGGTGCTGCTCCCACAGGCTCGTGACCACGTGGGTGGTGATGCCGGATGCGACATCGCCAGAGCCGGCGTTTGCCGTGCTGATTCCGTCACACACGCACAGCAGGTGGGCCGAGCCCCGGCTGGCGACGGCCAGCGCGTCCTGGTTGGTCTGGGTGTGCAGGATCTTCAGGTGGCCGATGTGGGTGTCGTAGCCGACGGCCAGGGGCCGGGGGATGGTCGGGTCCGCGCTGGAGCGGCGGGACTCGGAGCGGGCGACCTCCTGCCACACGCGCATCCAGGCCTGACCGTCTGCGGGGCGGGCCTCGGCGTCGGGGTGCAGGGCCATGTCCATGGGCGCGAGCGCCGACGGCGGCAGGTCGGGCACCAGGTGGCGCAGGTAGGGCATGGCCCGGTCGGCCGCGATGTTGCGGGGCCAGATGCGACCCAGCATGGCCTCCAGCAGGAGCACCGCGGTGGCGTACACATCGCCGCGCATGGACGGCTCTTCGTCCGACAGGCGCGGGCTGTTCTCCGGATCGCCGTACTCGGGGTGCAGCTCCACCGTGCCGTCGAGGTGGAGCACGAAGCTGCGCCCGGTCGGGTTGACGATCCGCCCCTCGGCGTGGGCCTTGGCGAGCGCGCGCACCACCGCGTTGGCCAGCGACACCACCGTGCGTCCGGAGCGGGCGGGCAGGTCGCCGAGCGGCATCGTCTCTTCGTCGCCGACGGGCTCGAGCTCGACCTCCACCGTCACCAGCGGCATGTCCTCCTCGGAGTCCTCCTCGTCATGGTCGACGGTCGACTCGGCGAAGCGGTCCATGAGCCAGCGCGACGTGATGGGGTGGCTCGACTGGGTCGACTCGGCGATCTGGCGGGCGGAGCTGCCCTTTCCGTCGAGCAGCAGCCAGGTGAGCCACCCGGCGGCGGGCATGCGGCGACCGTCGAGGGCGCGCTCCAGCAGGGCCAGATGCAGCTCCCGGGTCCGGGGGGCGGGCAGGGCGGCGAGCGCCGACTTCACCAGGCGCTGGCCCGTGGGCACGGCGGCGAGGTCCACCAGCAGGGGCTCTCCCCCGTCGGGCCACCAGCGGGCGACGGTCGCGGCGAGCCGACCCTCGGAGTCGAGCAGGGTCGGGTCCTCGACCCCCTGGCGCACTCGGCCCAGCAGGGCGTCCAGCACCTCCTCGTCCATCTGCGCCGGGGTCCACTCGCTGCGCACGAGGGCGTGGATGAGGGCTTCCGAGTTGTCGGCGCCCGGGCTCAGGAGCGAGACCAGCACTCGCTGGGGGTGGTGGCCGTCCAGGGCCTTGAGGGCGAGGTCGCGCACCTGGGTGCCGCCGGTGCGCCAGGCCTGCACGACCTGCTCGCGGAAGGCGTCCTGGCCCAGCCGATCCCGTAGCTCCAAGGCCAGATCCAGGCGCTTGGCCGGGGAGAGCATGGGGTCGTCGAGCTGGCGCACCGGGCTGCCGTCCCCCCGGTTGACCCGCAGGGCCAGCAGCCCCTTGGTCTCGCGGAAGCGGCCGTCGCGGAGCAGGCGGCCCTCGAAGTTCTTCCACCACCGATCGAAGTCGGCGTCGGAGAACAGGCCGAGGGTGACCATCCACTCCTTGACGTCCGCCGGGGACTGCGGACCGGCCAGATCCTCGAGGAGCATCTCGAGAGCGGTGAGGGGGTCCACCTGCAAGAGCTCGGACAGGGGTTCGGGCATCAGGAGCGCGCGCTCGAAGAAGCCTCCGGGGCGGCAGAGGCTGTACACGCGGCGCAGCGTGTCCCTGCTGACC
>CALATR010000336.1 GCA_937891875.1 uncultured Pseudomonadota bacterium
CCAGCCCTTCGAGCAGGCGGATCGCTCGACCAGCCGCAAGCACGGCGGCACGGGCCTGGGGCTGACGATCTCGTCGCACATCCTGGAGCTGTCCGGGAGTCGCCTCCAGGCAGTGTCCGCGCCGGGAGAGGGCTCGACGTTCTCGTTCGACCTGGAGCTGCCGGACCTCGGCACCGCCGCCGACATCAGCGTCACCGTGGAGCCGAGCCTGGACGGCGGGGCGCTGCGGATCCTGGTCGCGGAGGACAACCCCGTGAACCAGCTGATCATCAGGAAGATCCTCGAAGATCTGGGGCATGACGTGGAGGTGGTCGGCGATGGACTGCAGGCGGTCGAGCGCGCGGGGTCCGACCACGACGTCGTGCTCATGGACATGCGCATGCCCGAGCTGGACGGGGTCGGTGCGACCCGGCTCATCCGCGCCCGTGAGGTCGCCGAGGGCCTGCCGCGCCTGCCCATCGTGGCCTTGACGGCGAACGCCCTGGCCGACCAGCGCGCCGAGTGCATGGACGCGGGCATGGACGACTGGCTGACCAAGCCCGTCGACCGCAAGCGACTGGCGCAGGTGCTGGGCGCGGTCTCGGCGAGCCTGCCCCGGCTCAGCCCACCGGCCACAGGAAGCGAGCGAACAAGCGCGTGACCCGCGGCATGACCACCCAGGTCATGAGCACGACCGCGGTCGAGGTCACGATGGCGTACGGCACCGGGTAGGGCAGGTAGGGCTGCAGCGGACTGGTCACGAAGACGACCAGCAGGACGGTCGGGAACAGGCCGACCCAGGTCAGCAGCGCCATCTTCCAGCGCGGGGGTGGCGGACGTCCGGGCGCGACCGGCAGGGTGAACCAGGTCTCGAGGCCGGTGTAGACGGACATCTGGGCGGCGCCACCCTCGGTGTAGGCGTCCAGCTGCGACAGCAGCCCCTGGGTCTGGGAGTGGCTGCGCCAGGCCTCCATGCGCGACTGCTGGTCGAAGCGGAAGACGATGCGGTAGTCGCGCTCGTCTCCGGTGGGGCGGTAGACCTCGACGCCGAGGTGCCCCTCCGCCTGGCGCGACTGGGCCATCACCGTCGTCAGGAGCTCCTCGAACGCGGGGCGGCGCTCCGGGGCGACCGGGCGGATCACCATGACGGTGACCGGTGGATCCTCGGCGTTGTCGGCCGACTCACCGTCACCGGAGGGCTCGATGGACATCAGCCCAGTGCGTCCACGCCGGCCTGGGCGACCGCCACGTCCTCCTCGACGCTGCCGCCGCTGGCTCCGATGGCACCGATCAGCTC
>CALATR010000337.1 GCA_937891875.1 uncultured Pseudomonadota bacterium
GCAGCCAGTCGCCACCGAGGATCCGCAGCTCCGTCAGGTAGGCCATCTCATCGCCGGTCTCGGCGGAGACGCCCGCGTGGTCCCAGGCAGCCTTGGCCTCGGTGATGAGCCCCAGGCGAGCGAGGTCGATGCCGTCGCGCACCTCCGGATCGCCCAGGAACTCCGGCCGGACCTCCCAGGGGACCGAGAGATCCCCCACGTCGTGCTCGGGCTTGCGGGCGGCGAGCTCCTTCGCCACGTCGGGGGCGACCTCGACCAGGCGGCTGTACGCGAGGATGGCGTAGTAGCTGTGCGGGACCTCCTCGCAGAGCGTGCGCCACCCGGCGATCGCCTCGGCGCGCTTCTTCTCGATGTCCGTCGCCACCGTGGGCGCGGAGACGTCCGGGTACATGCGCCAGCGCGCGGCCCAGTAGCGACCGGCCTCGACGTGGCGGCGGTCGGTGTAGAGCGGCAGGCTGGCCAGGGACTCTGCGGCCGCGATGGCCTCGTCGGGGCGGCCGTCCAGGTAGAGCGTCCAGGCGAGGCGCCAGGTGGACTCGGGGGTCGTGTCGCCCTCCGGGAGCGTCTCCAGCGACTTGCGCCAGTACTCCTGGGCCTTGGCGACGTTGTCCCCTTCCTGCAGGCTGATCCCCGCGTGCAGCCACCCGTCGTCCGCGTAGCTCGACGTCGGGTACAGCTGTGGGATCGACGCGAACGCCTGGGCCGAGCTGGTGTACTCGCTGCGCCGGAACTTCGCCGTGCCCACCAGGTAGAGCCCTCGGGCGCCCCAGTCGTCCGACGCGTCGGTGCACCGGGTGCCGATGTCCGAAAACGCCGCGATCGAGCTCGACAACCGGTTCTTCTTGTACTGGCTGCGTCCCTTGGCGAACAGCAGCATGCAGGCCTCGTCCGAGCGGTCTCCGGCCGGGGGCTGCAGGGAGCCGACCTCCGAGATCACCGTGTCCCACTGGCCCATGCGCATGAGCCGGTAGCCCCGCCGCGCCTTCTCCTGCCAGGTCGGGTTGCGGCCATACGCCTTCAGCGCGTCCCAGCCCTGCCGCGACGCCTCCGACTGCGGGTACTCCGACCAGATCCGGCGCAGGTGGGTGTACGCGGCGTCGGACCCGGAGCCCGCCCGGGCAGCCAGCGCCAGCAGGGCCTCGGGGGCGCCTGGCGCAGGATCGGCCTGGGCGGCCAGCTCCTCGTAGATCGTGTACGCCTCCTTGGTGCGGCCCAGATCCTTGAGCACGCTGGCCCGCACCAGCTTCGCCCGCGCGGACTGACCGCTGCCGTCGGGCACCTCGGCCAGCGCGGCGAGCGCCTCCTCCGGCCGCTCGTTCGCCAGCAGCGCCTCTCCGCGGACGAGCGCGAGCCACGCCTCGGGGACCGCGACACCACCCTCCGCCTGATCCACCAGGGGCAACGCCTCCTTCGCCCGACCGGCGTGCACCAGGGCCCACGCCTTCACGAAGGCGAGCGCGCCCCGCTGGGGACCGTTCAGGGTCGAGGTGTCCACGGCGTCGAGACCGTCCAGCACCCGATCCCAGCGGCCGTAGCGGAGGTCGGTGCGCAGGGCCTCGGGCAGGTCGAGCACCGAGGCGCGCAGGTCGGGCGGCACCACGACCGTGGGCGCGATGGTGGGCACGGCGGCATCATCCACGCCGTTCGTGAGCGAGAGCGGCGCGGTGAGCACCAGCGCGGCAACCAGGCCGAGAGAAGGCAGGTTCATGGCGGTCCGGGGGGTGGTCGCAGCGCGCGGACGCAGCGGGTCCGTCGGCTGCCGAGCGCGCACGACGCCTGGAGGGGGTCGGGTCGGGCGCACCCTTCGGTTGGGGAGGGCGAAGCTGGGGGAGGAAGCGGAGGGGTCAGCTGGATGGTAACACCACGGACAGCGGGTTCGCAGGGATCCGCCGGGCTGAAAGAAACCGGGCGCCTCGTTCGTTGACTCAACGAGGGACCTGCACCTCGACCCTTGGAGGGCCACCTGGCTTCCGAAGACCGCGACCGCCGCCCCCGCCGCAACCGGCGCACCCCGTGGCTCCGCCTGCTGCTGCTCGTCGGCGTGGTGGTCGCCATCGGCTGGCTCTGGCAGCACCCCGCCCTGTGGCCGCTCAAGGTCACGGTCGTGCTCTTCCACGAGCTCGGCCATGCCGTCGCCACCTGGGCCACCGGGGGCAGCGTGCAGGCGATCACCCTGTCGCCCTTCGAGGGCGGCGAGACCCTCAGCGTCGGCGGAAATCGCCTGTTGATCCTCAATGCTGGCTACCTGGGCTCCCTGCTCGCCGGCATGGGGCTGCTGGCCAGCACCAAGGTGGTCGCCGGCGCGCGCCTCGTGACCCTGGGCCTCGGCGTGGGCCTGTTGATCACGGCAGTCACCCTGGTGCCGTTCCTGTCCTTCGGCTTCGTCTTCACCGCGGCGGTCGGCGTGGTCATGCTGCTGGTCGGCGTGTTCGTGCCCGGGTTCATCCGCCGCTGGATCGTGCGGATCCTCGGCGTCTTCTCGGTGCTCTACGCCGGCATGGACGTCTACAGCGACGTGTTCGCCCGGGCGCTGGACACGACCGTGCAGAGCGACGCGGTCATGCTCGCCCTGCACACCGGCGTGCCCGCGATCGTGTGGGGCGGCGCCTGGATGGTGCTGGGCGTCGTCGCCCTCATCCTGTCTCGCCGCTGGCTGGTCTAGATCGGCGGGGGCCGACGCGGCCGAACGCTCACGGAAGCAGGCGGACGAGCTCCTGGATCGACGCCTCTGGGATCGCGTACACCGGTCCGCCGGACGCGTCCTTGGCCAGGCGGACCTCGCCGCGCACCGGACCGAGCTCGACCAGGCGCACCTGATCGCTGCCGAGCCACGCCCGCACCCGCCCCTCGACCTGGGGCAGGGCCTCGGGGAGGTCTGTGGCCGCGTGGTCGACCGGGGTGAGGCGGATGGCCTGGTAGAGCGCCACCGCCTGATCCTCGGCGAGCCCGTTGGCCCGCCAGCCCTCCTCGCCGCCGGTCAGCTCGGCGCTCTGACCTCCGAGGGCGAAGACGATGCGCTCGACCCGGCTGCTGCGCACGGGAAAGGCGCGAGGGTCGAGCAGATCGGTCGGGCCCATGGACAGGAACGCGAGGCGCTCGGGCAGGATGGTGCCCTGGTTGCCGTGGGCGGTCTGCACGAGCCGGCCCATGGGGAGCTCGGCGCCGAAGCGCGCTTCCTGCTCGGTGCCGTCGCGCAGGCCCACGACGAGGCGGTGGTCGGGGTCCTGGATGCCGTCGGGCGCGGCGTTGTCCATGAAGGTGTCGAGGCGGAGGTCGAGCGCGCCCAGCACGAGGCTCTCGACGTCCTGGGGATCGGCGCGGCCGAAGCCCTCGAGCCAGAACAGGTCGCCCTGATCCCGGGTGACCGACAGCACGCCGTCCGGGGACTCGAGGCGGACGAAGGCCAGCTTGCTGGCGTCGAAGTCGAAGACGCGGGAGTCGCGGAAGGCGTAGGGATCGATGAGCACGTCCCGGTCGAGCTGGCCGCGCACGGCGACCAGGGCGCCCGACGGGGCCCGGGCATAGGACTGCCAGCCGATGGGAGCGGCGTGGCCGAGGTCGAGCGACAGGGTGCGCCCCCCGGACACGGTCAGCTCGACGTGGCCGCGGGGTGGGTCGCCGAGCCCCAGCGCGTCTGCGGACTCACCGTCGTTCAGCGGCACACCCAGGTCCAGCCGGACCAGCGCCTCGATGGCGGCCTCGATGCGCACCTGATCGGCGGACTGCTCCACCGGGGAGGTGAGCCGCCAGCCGGTCGGCTGCCGCACCGCAATGAGGTCCTCGCGGCCGGGCTGGCGGATCAGGAGCCCCTCGACCTGGGAGGGATCGACGTCCCACACGGGCTCGGTCGCCTGCTGGTCCCAGGCGGGATCGGGCGTCCGCCGCGGCACCAGCAGGAAGATCAGCCCCACCACGATCGTGGCCGCGGACAGGACCACCAACAGCCGCACTTGACGCTCGTCCATCCCGACCTCGCGAGCCCCGCGGATAACGGCCGCATCCGGGTCCGGCGAGGTCTTGCCCGACCCGATCGCGCGGTTATCGTCGGGGACCCGGGCGGCCAGTCCCCGCCCCCCTGGAGTCGTCATGTCCGAGCGAGACGAGAACACCCCGGACGAGCCCGGCACCCCGGAGTCCGAGGAGACCGCCGAGGATCAGGTCCAGGACGGTGAAGCCGAGGTCATCGACGCGGAGGCCGAGGTGGTCGACGCACAGGCCGTCGAGCCCGAGCCGGTCGAGGACAACGTCGAGGTCCTGCCCGACGAGTCCACCCGCCTGCGCCAGCAGCTCGACGAGTCCTCGGCCCGCCTGCGCGCGGTGTCCAAGGCCTACAAGGACCTGCAGACCGAGATGGACGCCTTCCGTCGGCGCCAGCAGGTGCTCGCGGAGGCCAAGGCCGAGAAGCGCGCCGCCCAGGTGGTGGAGCGCTTCTTCGAGCCGGTGCAGAACCTGCGCCGCGCCCTGGACCAGACCGACGTGTCGCTGGAGGACCTGCGCGCCGGCGTGCAGATGGTGCTCAAGCAGTTCGTCGGCCGCATGGAGGAGCTCGGCCTGGCCGAGATCCCGGGTGTGGGCTCCACCTTCGACCCGCAGGTGCACGACGCCCTGGCCCAGCTCCCGGTCACGGACGAGGCCATGAACGGCAAGGTCATCGAGGTCTACGCGACCGGCTGGCGGGTCGGCGACAAGGTGATCCAGCCCGCGCAGGTCGTGGTCGGCGTGTACCAGGAGCCGGCGGACGCATAGCCGGGGCGGCAGACGGTCGCGCTAGGACAGGCCGTACTTCTTGAGCTTGTCGTACAGCGTCCGCAGGCCGATCCCCAGGTGCTCCGCCGCCTTCTTGCGGTGGCCGTCGTGCAGCTCCAGGGCGGCGACGATGGCCGCACGCTCGGCCTGCTCGAGCGTAGGCGCCGGCGCGCTGGCCGGGGGGGGTGCCTGGGTGCCCATGCCGTCCAGCACGAGGTCGTCGGGGCGCACGACGCCGTCTTCGGCCAGGATGGCGGCCCGCTCGAGCACGTTGCGCAGCTCGCGCACATTGCCCGGCCACGGGGCCTCCTCCAGCGGCGCCCGGCAGGCCGGATCGAGCACGAGCCCGTCCTGACCGTGATCCCGGGCGACCTCGCCCAGCAGGCGCTCCGCGAGGGGCCAGACGTCCTCCCGCCGCTGCCGCAAGGGCGGCAGGGTGATCGGGAACACCGCCAGGCGGTGGTAGAGATCCTCGCGGAACGTGCCGTCCTGGACCATCGCGCGCAGGTCCCGGTTGGTGGCGGCGACGAAGCGCACGTCCGCCTGGAGCACCTCGCGCCCACCTACCCGGCGAAACGTGCGCTCCTGGAGCACGCGGAGCAGGCGCGCCTGGATCGACGGACCCAGCTCGCCGACCTCGTCGAGGAAGAAGGTGCCACCGGCAGCGTGCTCCAGCTGCCCGCGGCTGCGATCGACAGCACCGGTGAACGCACCCTTCTCGTGGCCGAACAGCTCGCTCTCGAGCAGGGTCTCGGACAGGGCTGCCCCGTTCACTGCGACAAAGGGGCCGTTCGAACGCCGACTGTGGCGATGCAGCGCCCGGGCGCACACCTCCTTGCCGGTGCCGCTCTCCCCCAGCAGCAGCACGGTGGCGTCCGTGCGCGCGACCTTGCGCAGGGCCGAGACCACCGGCCGCATGACCGGCGCGTCCCAGACGGGCTCGTCGGCGGCAGGTGCCGCGGCGCGGGCCTCCCCTGCCCCGGCCAGGGCGCGGCGCACCAGCAGGCGCAGGGCGTCCGGACCGGGCAGGGGCTTCTCCAGGAAGTCGAGCGCGCCCAGCTTCATCGCCTCGACGGCGACGTCGACCCGCCCGTGGGCGGTGAGCACGATGGCGGGGAGGTCGGGCTGCTCGTCGTGCAGGGCCCGGAGCAGCTCGATGCCGGGCATGCGCGGCATGCGCAGATCGGTGATCAGCAGGTCGAAGCGTTCTTCTCGGGCAGCCCCCAGGGCGGCGGCTCCGTCGCGCACCGCCCGGACCTGGTGCCCCTCGCCCCGGAGGACCTCGGCGATGAAGTCGCGGAGAGCGGCCTCGTCGTCAGCGACCAGGATCTGCGCCACGGGGGACCTCGGGCAGGTGCACGGTGAAGCGGGCCCCGCCGTCGGGCGGGTCGTCGAGGGTCAGCGTACCGCCGTGGGCGCGCACGACGCGCGCGGCAAGGGCCAGGCCGAGTCCGGTGCCCTGGGTGCGGGTGGTGACGAAGGCGTCGAAGATCCGGTCTCTGACGTCGTCGGGCACGCCTGGCCCCCGGTCGCGGACGACGTAGTCCAGGCCGGTTGCGCTCGCGCGTACGTACAGCTCGACGACGGCGTCCTCGGGCGAGGCCTGGATCGCGTTGTGGAGCAGGTTGTCGAGGACCAGCGCGATGGCGTGGGGGTCCAGCACCGCCTCGTCGGGGGCGTCGTCGGCGAACAGCTCGATCCGGTCGGGCGAGACCCGGCTCAGCGCGTCGTGGGCCACCTCGATGGGGTCGATCGGGACGGGATCCAGGGCGTCCCCGCGGGCGAACGCGAGCAGGTCGCTCACCAGCCGCTCCAGGCGCGCCGCACCGTGTACGACGTGCTCGGCGGAGGCGTGGCCGGCCTCGCCGCGCAGGCGCTCCTCCAGCAGCTGCGCATGGCCCTTGAGTGCGGCGAGCGGGTTGCGGATCTCGTGAGCCAGGACGGCGGACATCTCCCCGAGGTGGGCCAGGTGGGCCTGCTCGGCGGC
>CALATR010000338.1 GCA_937891875.1 uncultured Pseudomonadota bacterium
CTGCCGCTCTAGCGCTCTACCCCGCCGCTCACGTCGGATAGTACACATACTCGCTCGCCGCCACCGACCCCCTCGTGGTGCCGTCGACGATGGCGCGGACGGGGACGGCGCGCGCGCCGTCGCCGCCCCGGCCGCTCGCGTCCTCGACCTTCGGCGCCTCGCAGACGAGGTACTCGTACGCCTCCCACCGCCTCGTCGCCGACGGCAAGTTCGAGCTGGAGCCCAGCAAGTGGCTCGAGCTCGACCAGCGGCTGCGCTACCAGGTCCGGCTGCCGGCCGCGGGCAAGGCCATGCGCCACGTGGTCCGGGCCCGGGTGCGCGCCGGCTTCGACACCGACACGAAGATCGAGCCGCGTCTGGCCGCCGAGATCTTCCTGAACCTCGGCGACAACGACGGCGAGGGCGACGGGATCGGTGTGCCAAAGGCCAGGTTCGACGCCGGGATCCGCTACGGTCGCAAGCACTGGGACTTCGACATCGGCTACCGCCTGGAGGAGCCGATCCGCGACCGCACCGACGCGCGGCTGCACGTGCTCTACGTGGGACTCTCCACCGAGGTCGACCTGCGCAAGGACGACTGAGCGGGCTGGGCGGTTACCCCTCCACACCCCCTCCTCCGCGCACCCTCGCTCGGAGACCCCCGTGTCCCATCCCTCCCTGCTCCGGCGCCTCGCGCTGTCCGGGGCCCTCGCCGCCGTCCTCTTCGCCTCCTTCCTCCTCATCCGTGCCGTCGCCGCCTTCGCCGCGACCGGGCTCGACGTGCCTGACCACGCGCGCTTCGAGCGCTTCCTCGACAAGTCCGATCATCGTGCGGAGTTCACCGCCTTCGAGGCCCACCTTCGCAAGGAAGGCGTGGCCGGCGTCGTGCCCGCCTGGACCCTGTGGCGACAGGGCACCGACTGGCGCGGCCTCGACGAGCCGGCGTTCGCCGTGCCCCCGCGCAGCCAGTGGTCGGGCATCGTGCCCACCTTGAAGCTGCTTCGAGAGCACGTGCTGCCCGCCGTCGGTCCGGTCGAGGTCGTCTCGGGATTCCGGACCGAGCGGTACAATGCCCGAGCGGGCGGCGCCGCCGGCTCCCGCCACAAGTGGTTCGAAGCCCTCGACGTCGTACCCGAGCGTGCCTGGCCCCGCGCCGAGCTCCACGAGACCCTGCTCGGCGTGTGGAGGCGACGCGGTCCACAGACCGGTTTCGGTCTGGGTCTGTATGGGCGCACCCGCTTCCACGTGGACACCCACCGCCACCGCAGGTGGTGACGCGTTACCCATCGGTGTCAGTATACAGGACGCTGGGTGACGCTTGACATCCAAGGGTGTACCGCGCATGGTGCGGGAACGGAAGACCAGGGGATGGTGGGATGATCGCGACCGGACCGCGTGTAGTGCACCCAGAGCGTCGGCGTGGTCCTCGTGTGGACCCGGAGGGACTGCTGGGCGTGCAGATGGCCGTGCGTTCGGTCCAGGGTACCCAGCCGCTCACCGTCCGTGACTTCAGCGTCGTCGGCATGGGACTCACCGGTGAGCGACCGCTTCCGGTGGCCCTGGGCGAGCGCGTCTACCTGCTCATCGACTGGATCGGTGCCCCCATGGTCCGCGGTGCCCTCCTCCGCGCCCGGGTGCGCCGCCGCCGGCCGGACAAGGACGGCTGGTTCGTCGGTGTCGAGGTCGACGACCTCCGCCAGACCCCCTGGATCCACATGGCCGAGTGGATAGACCGCGCAAACGCGAGGCAGATCGGGGAGAGCACGCCCGTGCCGAGGCGATCGTGGCCGCGGGCGACCTGGGTCTGAGGAGAGGAGAAGCGGGCACTGGGCGGGGATCGGTGGCGGGCTGGCCGTGAGCTCGACGGGGGCTCGGAACGGTGCTCGGCACAGAGGCTCAGAGGCACAGAGAGCTGCGCAGAGGGGGAAGTGGTGCTTTGAGCGCCGGCTTTCAACACGGAGGAGCTGAGGGTCGGAGGTCTGACGGAGGGAGGCGTGGCGGGCCGGAATGGCGTCCGGTGGAGCGCGGGTCGAATGGGCTCGAGAGGTCCGTTCCTCACGAAGGACCACCGACTGCTTGATCGCCCGAGAGGGCGGGCGCACGGGTCGCCCCGCCGACCGAGTCCCCCAAACTGCCTTCGTCAGCACGATCATCTGCGTCCGAGCGACTCCCACCTCCGTCAGATCTCCGGTCCTCCGCTCCTCCGCGGTGAAGACCGCCGCTCGAACTCCCACACCCCCTCTGTGAACCCCTCTGTGCCTCTGAGCCTCTGTGCCGAGCACTGTTCCGACCCGCCCGGATCCCCCGCCTCACCCGCCCAGAACCCCCGGCACCCCCTCCCCGGGCTCCACGACTGTCAGCTCCCACCCGCCCGGCCTGCTCCCCCCGAGCCCTTCCCACAGGGCGTTGCGCTCCCGGAAGTCCTCGAAGTCCTCGCCGATGAGCCCGGCCTCTTCGGCCTCCCAGCGCAGGTCGTCCTCCTGGTGCACCCGGGCACGCAGGGGCTGGCCGTCCTTGAGGACGGCGATCTCGAGCAGGGAGAAGCCGGCCAGGCTGCGGAGCTCGACGGCGGCGTAGCCGGGGCCAGACGCGGTGTAGAGGTCGTAGGGCTCGTCCTGCAGGCGGGGGAGGTGGGCCGCGGCGACGCGTCCGAGGGTGGACAGGTCGGGCGGATCCTCGGCGGTCCAGGCCTCGAACCGCGCGCCGGTGACCGTGTGTACGACCAGGCGCTCGCCGGACGTGACGGCGGTGACGTGGAGGGAGCCGGCGTCGGGCAGGGCCTCCAGCGTGGCGCGCAGGCGTGCGGCGATGGGGGCGAGGGTCTCGTCGGTCATCCACCGCTCCTGGAGTCGCGCGCTAACCCGTGGCAAGCGGCCGCGCGCCGGCTACGGACTCCCCGCGCCCACGACTCACGAGGTCCCCATGGATGACATCGAGCGGCTCAAGGTTGCGTTCGGGCTGGACATGCTGCGCCGGGTCGCGGCGGCGGACGGTCGGGTGGACGACCGCGAGTGGGACCTCATCGAGAAGGCCTGGCCCGACGGCACCCTGCAGCGGCTCGGCTTCGTGGACGAGGACGGGCCGACCGATGTGTGGCGGGATGTCGCAATCCGCGCCCGCACCGAGCTGGCGCATCAGATGTCCGACGCCGAGAAGCTGCTTCTGCTGGGCTTTTTCTACACAGTCTGCATGGCGGACGGCGTGCTGCACCCCCGGGAGCTCAGGGAAGTGCACGAAGCCGCGGGATACCTGGGGATCTCGGTCGAACGCCTGGGCGCACACCTGGACGCGATGACCGGTCACGCGGGGGAGGCTCCGCCGAGGAGGTCATGATGAGCAGGATCTTGTGGCTGGCCCTGGTCGGCGGCGCGCTCGTCGCCTGCGGAGATGGGCCCAAGGTGCCGGTGGAGGACTTCGTCATCACGGAGTGCCTCAACAAGGACGGTGCCGAGCCCCCGATCGAAGATCTCCTGCTCACCGGCTCCCAGGATAGCATCACGGTCGCCCACCGCGCCCACCCGCTGAACTGCAACAACGACATCCACGTCGATGCCCGTGTGGACGACGAAGCTGGCGTGATCACCGTCACCTACGACGACAGGAGCAAGGACCCGGTCGACTGCGAGTGCGTGTACGACCTGGGCTACGTCCTCGGCCCGGTCGAGCGCGGCGAGTGGGTCGTCACCGTGCCCGGCCCGAACCAGGCGACCGTGAAGGTCGATCCCTGAGGGCTCACCCCGCGCCGAGCATCCAGTACGGGCTGCCCTGGAGCTGGGACTTGAGCTGGCTGACCTCGCTCGGGTGCAGCTCGAACATGCGCGGCTGACCGCTCATGGGGTCGGCCTGCACGGCGAACCAGCGATCCTGCAGCTTGTGCTTGTACAGCTGCAGGCCGCGGGGGTCGTCGTAGACCATGTCGAGGTCGCTCATGCGGAGCTTGCCGGGCTCGGCGGACTCCTCCTCGGCCTCGGGCTCCTCCTCGGCCTCCGGCGCTGGCGTCAGCGTCTCGATGACCTCCTCGATCTCCCAGCGGAGCTCGAGGTTGGACAGGCCCTTGGCGGCGGTCTCCAGGTACTCCTGGACCACCGAGAGCTCGGTGTCCGCGAGCGCCGCCGTCGCGGTCGCGAGGATCTGTTCCTTGACGCTGTCGCGCTCCTTCCAGCCCACCTCCTTGAGGCGGGCCACGAGTCCGTCGAGCTGGTCTTGAGCAGCGAAGGTCGCCATGCCGATCTCCATGCCGGGGCTGCGGCCGTATCCGGGCCGCGCGCATGCCGCACCCTTGCTACCCTCCCCGCTCACGGGAGCCCGATGAGCTTCTTCGCGCCCTTCTCCGAGCACGAGAAAGACCTGTTCCGAACGGCCTCGAGCCTGATGGAGCTGCCCCGCGGCAACTACCTGATGCGCCGTGGAGAGCCCGGTGGTGACGTGTTTCTCGTCGAGGAGGGCTCTCTGGAGGTGGTCGATCGCAGGGCCACCCCCGAGGTCATCCTGGCGGTCCTGCGCCCGGGGGCTGTCGTCGGGGAGATGGCCTACCTCGAGGACACGCCGCGCTCGGCGGACGTGCGCGCGGCGGAGGACACGGTGATCCGACGCTGGTCGCGGGCGGACCTGCGCGCGATGCTCGAGCGGGAGCCCATCGTCGGCTCGCGCTTCTACGAGGCCGTCGCCCGCATGGCCTCCCAGCGGATCCGCACCCTGACCACCACTGCGGTCGCCGGCGGCCTCGGCCGGGGGGAGGGGATCGACCGGCCGGGCGCCGAGCGCGTCAAGGGCGACGTCACCGCCCTGTCCGACGCCACCAAGGAGGCGCTGCTGCAGGCCGAGACCGAGCTGCGCACCGAGGCGTCCAGCGAGCAGGCGACCGCCCGGGTCCGCGCCACCCTGGACCGGCTGCAGCGAGAGATGGTCGCGCTCTTCGGCAGCATCTCCGACCCCGAGGTCGCCGAGGACGCCGCCCGCCTGCTCGGCCGTGAGCTGCATCCCTACCTGGTCCGCGCATCGCTGGCCGACCGCACCCTGCGCAAGCAGCAAGCCGGCGCCCATGCCGCGGAGGTCCTCGCCCACGTGCTCGTCGACACCGCGGGCGGCGACGGCCAGCTCGGCGAGATCATCGATCGCTGGCTCCTCGACCGCCCCACCCTGCAGGCCATCCGCGCGGTGCGCCTGGCCGTGGTGGAGCCCACCGCGACCCTGCTTCCATCGCATCGAAACCGCAGGATCTTCTTCCTCAACGCAGGCACGGGATCCCTGGTCGCCTCCCTCTCCACCCGCCTCGGGGACGCCCCGACCGTGGTCACGGTCATGGACTCTTCCCGCGACGCCCTCGCGTTCCTCGACGCCGGGGTCGCCCTGCGCCCGCGCAAGGTCGAGCTGCGTACCATCCAGGCCAGCGCGGCCGAGTTCGCGATGGGTCGCCTGCGCCACGATCTGCCCCCCCAGGACGCGATCATCATCCACGGGCTCATCGAGTACATGCCCGATCGCATCGCGGTCGCCCTGCTCCGCCAGGTGCACCGCTGCCTCGCGCCCGATGGGATCGTGGTCGCGATGGCGCTCGCACCCTCAGACGACTCGGTCCTGCTCGACCGCCTGCTGGACTGGCCCAGCGTGCGCCGCCGCCCCGAGCGCCTGCACCGCCTGTTCGACCGCGCCGGCTTCGAGCGGATCGAGGATCCGCCCCGCGATGACGCGCTGCTGCTGGTCCGCGCGAGGAGGCATCCATGAGCCGCCGTTCGGATTCGGTCTCACGCCATGGCGCGTCAATCCGATGTGTTGGGCTGGGCCGTCGGTTGCACCCGCGCGAATCGCTGCGCTAACGTCCGGCCCGTCGTCGTAGAGGACGGCGTGCGCATGGCGCCCGTCCCCCCATGGAGACCCCACAACAACCCCGGTGACTCCGATGCTGCTTCGCTCGCTTCCTGTTCTCGGTACCGTTTCCCTGCTGCTCACCCTCGCGGCCTGCACCGGCCAGCCCGCCGCCGACACCAGCGGAAGCACCGCCGAGACCCCCAGCGAGACGCCCAAGGCCGACCCGCTGGGCGACATGGATCCGGACAAGCTCAAGGAGGGCGCCGCGTCCGGTGACGACGACGCTCGCCGCTTCACCATCGTGCCGTCTCCCCGGGAGACCCAGGAGGCGATGGAGTCCGCGGGCATCGACACCAAGCTGGCGACGCTCATCACCAAGCGCGACATGCAGTTCGACGATCAGGACACGGACGATGTCGCCGTGCGTACCGGCGTCGTCATCGCCGACATGCTCCTGACCGTCAAGACCGCCGACAACGAGCAGCTGGTCCAGCGCCTCGAGCACATCCAGACCGGCATGAAGACGCTCAAGGGCGGCGATGACATCGACAAGACCATCAAGGACATCATCGACCGCGTGAAGGCCGACGCTGTCACCCGGGATGACCTCCTCAAGGAGCTGGACGAGCTGTCCGGCGCGGTGATCCCCGAGCTCGAGTTCGAGGGCCAGAAGCGCGTCGTGCCGCTCATCCAGGCCGGCTCCTGGCTCGAGGGCGCCAACCTCGTGGCCCGCGCGGCCAAGGAGAAGGGCAAGCCCGGCTCGGTCGACGGCATCCTCAAGCGTCCCCATGTGGTCGACTACTTTATCGAGTACGTCAAGGGCGAGGGGAAGGACAAGGCCCCGGCAGCCGTTACCGAGAAGCTGGAGGCCTCGCTGCAGACCCTCAAGGGTCTGGCCGAGAAGCCCGAAAGCCTCAATGAGCAGGACATCGATACCGTCATCAAGGTGACCGAGGACGTGCTCGCGCTCCTCTGATCCCTCGAGCCTGCCGTCGTCCCTGCTCGTCCCTCGTTGGAGGCCCTGTGACCAAGAACCTCGCCATCTTCGCACTCCTCGCGACCGCCAGCGCGGTGCCCGCCCATGCGGACGAGGACGAGGCCGAGTCCTGCCTGCGCACCAAGGTGTGGGACGGCTACGCCGACGGGTGGGGGATCCGCACGATGACCACCACCAGCCTGGAGTTCGGGGCGACCCGCAACTACCTGGTGACCTTCTACCCGAACAAGGAGTACCAGATCCAGACCTGCGGCGATGACGCGGTCAAGGACCTGGACGTGGTGATCTACGACCTCGAGGGCAAGGTCCAGAAGCGCGACGAGACCAGCGACAACATGCCGGTCGTGCAGTTCAAGACCGACAAGATCGCGACCTACTACGTCGTCGTGCACGCGAAGGACCTCGCGGCCGCGGACGCCAAGGCGGGCGTCGCGGTCGCCGTCACCTACCGCTGATCCCGAGGACGGGCCCATGCTGTCGGCCCACCTGGAGGACCAGTTCCGGAGGCTGCTCGGTGACCGCAACACGGTCGACCGTGACGACTCCATCCGCTTCGCGGTCGACTTCACCCGCATGCTGGCCAACATCGTGTCCGACGATGTCGACCAGGACGGGCTCGACGGCCTGAAGCACAGCCTGCGTGCCCGCACCGATCTCGACCACGACGAGATCGACGCGCTGCTCGGCCTGGCGCTCGCTCCGGAGCATCGGGCGGAGGTCAGCGATGACGAGCTGCGGGCTTTTGCGTCGCGCTTCGGGCGGGCGGAGGGCGAGGCCTTGCGGGCGGCGGTCGGCGAGGAGCTCGATCTGGGCGCCTTTGCCGAGCGATACGGTACGGCCGAGTCGCTGCTCCTGCTCGACGCGCTCTTCGCGGTCAGCGCCCGGGATGGCCGCATCGATCGCCGGGAGATCGGCCGCCTGCAGCGCGCGGCGGAGGAGCTGGGCGTCGACCCGATGCTCGTCGGCGCGCTCTACCGCAAGCACGACCCCCGCCACGCTGCCGGCGACCTGACCTTCGATCTGACCGGCAAGGACGAGGTCGTCGTCGGGCGCAACACCGTGTGCGAGGTCACCCTGCCCGACCCGCAGGTGGCCCGCAGGCACGCCCGACTCGTGCGCACCGGCGAGGGCTGGCGGGTGGTCGACCTGGGCTCGGGCCGACCCACCCTGGTCGACGGCCACGCGGTCAGCGCAGCACCCTTCTCGCCCGAGTCCGACGTGCGGGTGGGGCCTTACCGCCTGACCATCGACCCCGAGGACGAGCGCCTCTCCGTGTTCGGGCTCGAGTCGTTCAGCTCGCTGACCGTGCGCAACGTGAGCCGGACCATCCACAGCCGTGGCGAGAGCATCGTGCTGCTGGACGGGGTCGACTTCACCGTCTTCAGCGGGGAGGTCATCGCGCTGGTCGGTCCGTCCGGGGCGGGAAAGACCACGCTCCTGTCTGCAATTGCGGGTATTGCACCCCCTGATTCGGGTGACGTGCTCCTGGACCGGGACGACTTCCACCAGCTGCTGCAGTCCGACCGCAGCATGGTCGGCATCGTGCCCCAGGAAGACGTCGTGCACAGCGAGCTCACCGTCGAGGAGAGCCTGCGCTACGCCGGTCGGCTGCGCTTCCCCACCGACGTCAAGGGCGACACCGTGCAGCGCGAGGTCGATCGCGTGCTCACCGAGCTCGGCATCGACCACATCCGCAACAGCCGCATCGGCAGCGCCGTGAAGCGCGGGATCTCCGGCGGACAGCGCAAGCGGGTCAACCTGGGCCAGGAGCTGCTCACCCGCTCGACCCGGGTCCTCTTCCTCGATGAGCCCACGTCCGGCCTCGACCCCCAGACCGCCCAGGACATCGTCGGTCAGGTCCGTCAGCTCGCCGACGACGGCCGCATCGTCTTCATCGTCACCCACGACGTGTCGCCCGCCATCCTCAACCTGGTCGACCACCTCATGGTGCTCGCCCGGGGGGGGCGCCTCGCCTGGTTCGGCCCCCCCGACGAGGCCTGCCACTACTTCGGTGTGCGCAGCGCCGACGAGATCTTCGCCGTGCTCCCCGACGAGACGCCCGAGGTCTGGCGCGACCGCTACCGCAACAGCCGCGCCTGGCGGACGTATGTGCGCACCCGCCAGCACCTGCTGGGCCTCGAAGGGGTGCAGCGCACCGCCCAGGGGGGGGCTCGCTCGCGAAGATCGGCGTTGATGCAGTACTTGACGCTGACCCGGCGCTATGCCCAGGTGAAGCTGCGGGACTGGACCGGCACCAGCGTGCTGCTCGCCCAGGCGCCCATCCTCGGCCTCGCCATGGTGCTGGTCTTCGCCGCGGCGGACAAGGCGACGCTGTTCATGCTGGTGCTCTCGGCGCTGTGGTTTGGCGCCAGCGCCGCCGTGCGCGAGCTCATCGCCGAGCGGGCCATCTGGCGGCGCGAGGCTCGCGTGGGCCTCATGCTCCTGCCCTACATGGCCAGCAAGGTCACCGTGCTGGGCGCGCTCGTCACCCTGCAGTGCCTCGTGCTGACCGCGGTCGTCTGGGGTGGGCTCGGCATGTGGGAGCTCGAGTACAGCCTGCCGCTGCTGTCTCTGGTCGCGATCAGCACCGGCCTCGTCGGCATGGCCATGGGCCTGCTGGTGAGCGCCATCTTCAGCAGCAGCGAGGCCGCGGTCGGCACCCTGCCCCTGCTGCTGATCCCCCAGATCACCTTCGGGGGCCTGCTGGTCTCGCTGAAGGACATGCCCCTGGCCGCGGGTGTCGTGGTGTACGGCATCGTCACCCGCTTCGCCTTCGAGGCGGCGATCAAGTCGGGCACCTCGCTGAACGTGCCGGCGGAGATGGGCCGCGCCGACAAGGTCAGCCACATCAAGATCCCGCTGTACAACCTGGGCATGCGCACAGCCGACGGCTTCGAGGGCTACAGCGTGCCCACCCTGCTCGGCGTGCTCGGCCTGTGGTTTGCCGGCATGCTCGCCATCGCGACCTGGCTGACGCACCGGTCGAAGAAGGGGAACTAGGCGCCGGAAGAAGGACGATCGAGCGGCATTCTCACGCGGCCCGCGCGACCTCCACGAGGGTGTGCGCGCCGACGTGGTCTATCACGCGCTTGACCGAGCGCTCGGTGAGGACGTAGCCCTCGGCGAGCAGGATGGTGCCGTTGGCCGAGCGGATCGACCGGGCGATCACCATGCCCTCCCGCAGCGCGCCCGCGGTGAGGCGCTGGGTGGCGGTCGACAGGGCCCCGCCCCACACGGTGATGTCCAGGCCGGAGCCGTGCAGGCGCCAGAGCTGGCAGTCGGGCGGCATGTCCTGGGCGGTGCAGTCGCTCGGCAGGCCGATCGCGAGCTGGATCCCCTCGGTGAGCATGCAGCGCTTGATCACGCCGCCGGACGCGTTGGCGAACTCGCGCATGGCGTCGGCGAGTGCCGTGTCGTCGACC
>CALATR010000339.1 GCA_937891875.1 uncultured Pseudomonadota bacterium
CCTCGGGGCGGCACGTCGCAAAGGAGCTCGAGGATCTGGCAGGTCATCCCTTGATCCTGCCGGGCACCCTGGAGATCGAGGCGACGGCGAACCGGCTGGTGGGCCGCGAGTCCCAGCAGCAGGCGATGCGGGCCTTCCTGGCACAGCGCGCATGTGGATCGCTGCTGATCCTGCGCGGCATCGAGGGCAGCGGGCGGCACACGCTCCTGCACAGCATGGCGACCGACGCGCGCAACGCGGGCCTGCTGACCTACCGCTGCGTGCTCTCGCCGGGAAAGGACCTGGTCTCGGTCGCCCTGCTGCTGCGCCAGATCTACGAGGTGATCCCCGACCTCGACACCCCCGCGCTGCGCCGGGCCCGGGAGCTCCTGGACACGCTGTCGCGCAGCATCGACGTGCGCTCCGCCCGCCGCCGGGACGCCCTGCAGCAGGCCGCCGCCATCCTGCTCCGCGCCACCGCCACCCAGCAGGATCGCCCGGTGGTCGTGCTGGTCGAGGAGCTGCACAACGCCGGTCCGGTCGTGCTCGAGTGGCTGGAGGAGATCCGCCGGGGCCTCGCCGCGACCGACACGCCGATCCTCTTCGTCGCCGGCGTCGACCCGTCGGTCCAGGGCACCCATCTGCGCATCGACGAGCGCTTCCACGACGCGATCGTCATCGAGCTCGCCCCCCTCGACGCCCACCAGGTCGGCCTGCTCACCGGCGCCCTGCTCCACCGCCGCCCGCCCCCGCCCAAGGTGGCCTCGCAGATCCACGAGGCGTCCGGCGGCCTGCCCAACTACGTCGAGCACGTGGTGGGCTCCCTGGTCGCCCAGGGGCTCCTCCGCGAGCAGGGCGACGACCCGAACCGCCTCGAGTGGTCCCGCCGCGGCGACCTGACCATCCCGGTCCCCACCGAGGCCACCGAGCGGGTCCTCGAGAACCTGCGCCCCCTGCCCGGCGTCTACCGCCGCGCCCTCGAGGTGCTCTCCCTGCTGGACGAGGGTGCCACCGTGCGCGACGTCGCCGCGGGCATGGGCTGGCTGCCTTCCGAGATCGTGCACGTGCTGGAGGTGCTGCAGGAGCGCGGCTGGCTCGAGCACAACACGCTCGGTCCCAACGACCCCGTCCGCTGGCGCCAGCGCCTCGCCCGTCAGGTGGTGCGCGACCAGGCTCACGCGGTCCGCCGCCGGGTCAGCGAGCGCCTCCTGTCGGTCGCCCTCGCCGGCGAGCGCCCCAGCCGGTCCCAGGTCCAGCTGCTCTCCGCGGTCGGCCGTGCGGACGAGGCCATCCACAGCGCGGTCGTGCAGGCCCGGGAGCACCTGGGTGCCGGCCGACCCGCCTCCGCGGTCGCGGTCCTGGAACCGGCACTCTCGGTGGTCAAGCACGCCCGTCGCGTGCCCCGCGAGCTGCTCGCCGAGCTCTTCCTCCTGCACGGCAAGGCGCTGGTCGAGGTGCGCCCGGTCGATCCCGAGCTCAACCGCACCCTCAAGCGCGCGGAGGCGCTGGGCACCGGGGATGCGTTCAAGACCGAACTGGCGCTGGTGAAGGCCAAGCTGCAGCGCCGGATCGGCCACCTGGCGAACTTCCGGAAGTACCTGGCGGAGTCGTGGACCGCGAGCCAGCACTCCGGCGTCGTCCTGCCCGCGTCGATCCAGGTCGCAGTGGAGCTGGGCCTGTCCTACATGCACAACGGCGACATGCAGTCGGCAAAGCGCTGGTTGAACCAGGCTCAGCGCGCGGCCACCCAGCAGCCCGACCCCCGCATGATGGCCATGGCCGAGGCCGGCCAGGCGCACCTGCGCTACCACCGCGGCGAGCTGGAGGCGGCCGAGGACGCGAGCCTCGCCGCCATCGAGGCGTTCGACCGCCTGGGGGACGCCGAGGGCCTCGCGCTCTCCATCCCGGTGTGGGCCGCCGTCCTCCGCCAGCAAGGCCGCTTCTCCTCGGCGATCGACATGGTCGGCAAGGCGCTGCCGGCCTTCCGGCGCCAGGAGAACATGAGCCCGTACGTGAACCTGCTGGTCGCCATGGCCTGGCTCGAGGTCGAGCTGTGCCGCCTCGGACGCGCCCAGGAGTGCATCGACGAGCTGGCCGCCGCCCTGGGCGAGGGGGAGCGCCTGGTGCTCCGGGTCCAGGCCCAGCTCGTGCACGGGCGGATCCTGGTCGCTTCGGACCAGCTGCGAGCGGCGGGCGCCGTGCTGACCGACGTCACCAACGTGGCCACCCGCTCGGGCCTGGTGAGCATCGCCGAGCACGGGCGCGCGCTCCTGGCCGAGGCGCTGTGGCTGAACGGCCAGCAGGACACCGCCCGCAAGCTCTACCACACGGCCGTGCGCCGGGTCCGCCGGGCACGGGATCGGGCGACCCTCATCGAGATCTGCCGCAGCCGGGGGCGGGTGGCCGCCGCCGTGGCCAACCCCGAGGACCTCTTCGAGCCCGTGCGCAACCTGCTGGGTCGTGAGCCCGCCGAGCTGGCCCGCACCGAGTGGCTGGGCGCCACCGCAGTTCACGCGACCGAGAACGCCATGCCCAGTCGGGACGCATGGAAGGCGGCCAAGCGGCACCTGCGCCAGATGTCGCGCAACCTCTCCGAGATCGACCGCAGCGCCCTGCGGGTGCACCCCTGGGCCCGCCTCATCCGCTCGCACCTCGACGAGGCGGACTCCAGCATCCTCGAGGAGTAGCTACCCGATCGCCCCGACCGGGCCTACGGTGCGTCCATGGACCTGATCCCCCTCGCTCCCCGTGCCCGCTGGCTCTTCCACCTGCAGGCGCTCTTCCAGCTGGCCCTGGTCGGACCGCCCGTGGTCATCGGGATCGTCGTGGGGCTCTCCTTCGTGACCGACTTCATCTGGGCGGTCGGCGCGGCGCTGGCGGTGGGGCTGCTCGGCACGCTGTTCTCACTGTGGCTGCCCACCCTGGCCTTCGCCGCGTGGGGCTACCGCCTGGGCGAGGACGACCTGCTCATCCAGCAGGGTGTCATCCTGCGCCGGCTCACCGCCATCCCCGCCTCGCGCATCCAGCACGTCGACACCTACCAGGGGCCCCTGGACCGGATCTTCGGCCTGGCCCGGGTGCACGTCTACACCGCGTCCGGCTCCGGCGCGGACGGCGTCATCCCCGGGCTCCTGCTCGCCGAGGCCACCAGGCTGCGGGACCGGCTGATCCGGGTGGGCGAGGACGATGCCGTCTGAGCCCGACTGGAACCTGCTGCACCCGGCGTCCATCGCGGTGAATCTGCTGCCCCGCGCCTGGCGGGTCGTGCGGGGCTTCTGGCCGCTGCTGCTGGCGCTCCTGTGGCGGGGGAGCTCCGACGACACCGGCGTGTGGATCGGCGCCTTCGACGTCGGCATCCTGCTGCTGTTCTTCTCGCTCACGGTCGGCGGCACCCTCGTGCACTGGCTGACGCTGCGCTACCGGATCCATAGGGGGAAGCTCGAGATCCGCTCGGGTCTGTTCACCCGCCAGATCCGCACGATCGACCCGGGGCGGATCCAGAACGTGGAGCTGGTGCGGACCATCCCCCACCGCCTCTCCGGACTGGTCGAGGTCCGCATCGAGACCGCCTCTGGAACCGAGGTGGAAGGCCTGCTCTCGGCGCTCACGGTCCAGGAGGCGGAGGGTCTGCAGGAGCAGCTCGTCCACTTGCGCGACCAGGCCCGCGCCCAGCAGACCGAGGCCGACGATCCCGCTGGGTCCGTGCTGGTCGCGAACGGCCCGTGGGAACTCTTCCGCTACGGCGCCACCGCCGGACGCTTCGGTGCGGCCGCGGTCGTGCTGGGCCTCGTGGTCGAGGCGCTGACCTGGGCCAGCCCGGAGACTTTCGCCAACACCGCCACCCGCTTCTTCGGCCTGCAGGGCGTCGCCCTCGGGATCGCCGTGCTCGCCGGGGCCTGGCTCTTCGGGGTGGGCGCAGTCATGGTCCGGCACTGGAACTTCTCCCTGTCCGAGCGCCGCGGCGCCCTGATCGTGGAGGGCGGCCTGACGACCCGCCGCCGGCTCGAGCTGCCGCTGCAAAAGGTCCAGATCGTGCTGACGTCGGAGACCCTCCTGCGCCGCTGGCTCGGCTTCGGCAGCCTCCGGGTCGAGACCGCCGCCACCCGCTCCGACCAGGGCGGCACCGAGCGTCGCGCGGCCCTGGTGCCGGTGGTCGACCGCGAAGAGCTGCCTCGCCTGGCCCGCCTCGCCGTACCCGACCTCGACGTCGACCCCTGGCGGGTCCCCCTGCGCCCACCGCACCGTCGCGCCCTCATCCGCGGCATCGCCCGCCGGGTACTCCAGGTGCTCGCCCTCGCGGGCCTCCTGGGCGCGCTGGTCTCCCCCTGGGTGCTGTTGCTCGCCCTGGCCACGATCCCGCTGTCGTTCGCGGCCTGGCTCGACTGGCGCCACCAGGGCTGGCTGGTCACGGACAAGGCGGTCATCGGCCGCCGCGGCTTCTTCGACCGCCGCCTGGTCGTGGTCTCCCGCCGCCGCCTGCAGTCGGTCACCGCCACCCAAGGCCCCCTGCTGCGGCGGCTGGGCCTGGCAGAGGTGCGGGTCCGCGTGGCGGGAAACAGTGTTCGACTGCCGCTTATTGCGTGGGACGAGGCGCAGCGGATCGTGCGGGAGCTGGGGTAGGGCGGGAGTCGTCTGGCGCGGGTCGCGTGACTTCCGGCGGGGGAGTGGCAGGACGGTCTCTGGTCTCTGGTCTCTGGTCTCTGGGCCCAAGACAGCAGTGGCCGCCCCGCCAACACGGTGCGCACGCAGGTCTTCCGGGTTCGGACAGGAAAAAGGACGGGTTCGTCCGGGCGAGAATGGCGGTGTCGCCATGCCACGAAGCCACGGGGTGCGCACCCGAAGCCCCCGATCGGAGCGGGCCCCAGAGACCAGGGACCAGAGACCGCCTCGCCACTCCCTCGCACGGAGCAACGCGACTTCCCGCCAGACGATCCCTACGCCAGCCGCCTGAGCTCCTGCTCCAGGAACGGAAGCCGGTCGTTGCCGAAGAACATCTCCTTGCCCACGTAGAACGTCGGGGCTCCGAAGGCGCCGCGCTGCTCGGCTTCGCTGGTCGCGTCCAGGAGGGCTTGCTTGACCGCCGGGTCCGCGGTGCGCGCGACCAGCTCCTCGCCCAGGATGTCCGTGAGCACCGCCTTGTCGTTGATGTCGCGGTCGTCGACCCAGTACGCGTGGAACAGCGCGTGGGTCGGGCCGGCACGCTCGTCCTCGGGGAGGCTGACCAGCGCGCGCTGGGCGGTGAGCGTCATCATCGGGAAGCGGCTGGGGAAGCGGTAGGGCACGCCGTAGTAGGCCGCCCAGCGCTGCAGGTCCTTGAACAGGTATGGCGCGCGGGCGGGCAGGTTGGCCGGCGGCTGGTTGCCGACCGCCTTCATCAGGCCGCCCAGGAAGAACGGGCGCCAGACCAGCTCTGCCCCACAGTCGGCGGCGATCGCCTCGATCTGCGTGGAAGCCAGGTAGCTGAACGGGCTGACGACGTCGTAGAAGAACTCGACGGTGGGCATGGGTCCTCGGGGATCGGGTGGGGGAGCCGCCGGAGGGAGGTCCGGACCCGGAGGAGGGTCTCCCCACGTGCTCCCAGCGTCTCGGGAGGGTAGCCGACTTCTCGCGGACCGGCGTTCAGCGCTCGGGGCCGCGCGAGGGAGGTCAGCGTGCCAGTCGCCTTTGTGACCGGGGGAACTGGGTTCGTCGGCACCCACCTGGTGGAGCGCCTCGTCGGAGCGGACTGGGAGGTGCACGCCCTGCACCGCCCGGGGAGCGACACCAGCGCCCTCGACGCGGCCGGGGTGCACAAGGTCGTCGGGGGCCTGCTGGACCCGGGGCTCGCGATCCCGAGCGGCGCCGACGTCGTCTTCCACCTGGCCGCAGACACCTCCATCTGGCGGCGCCACGCCGAGCGCCAGCTGCGCACCAACATCGACGGCACCGACAACATCGCTCGCCAGGCCGCCGCGGCGGGGGCGGGCCGCATGGTGTTCGTCAGCAGCATCAGCGCCTGGGGCCACGTCGACGGCGTCATCACCGAGCAGACGCCCCAGCACGGCAAGGAGAGCAAGGTCACCTACTGCCGCAGCAAGCAGCTCGCCGAGGAGCGCCTGCACGCCGTCATCGACGAGACCGGCCTGGACGCGGTCATCGTCAACCCGACCCACATCATGGGACCCTACGACCGGGGCAGCTGGGCCCGGCTCATCTCGATGATCGACGCGGGCACCCTGCCCGGTGTTCCGGGAGGAACCGGCGTCTTCGCCGACGGGCGCCGGGTCGCGGAGGGTCTCGTGCTGGCGGCCGAGCACGGCCGGTCGGCGGAGAACTACATCTTCGGCGGGCCCCGGGCGTCGTTCCTGGAGCTGGCCCAGATCATCGGCCAGGTCCTGGGCCGGAAGGTGCCCCAGAAGGCGACCCCGGACGCGCTCCTGCACGCGGTCGCCTTCGCCAAGGATGCCTGGTCGCGGATCAGCGGGCGGGAGCCGGACATCACCCCCGACGGGCTGCACCACGTGCTCCTGGACCTGGACGTCGACGACAGCAAGGCCCGCGAGACTCTGGGATACCGGCACACTCCGCTACCGGACCTCATCTCCGACACCGTCGACTGGATGCGCGAGACCGACAAGCTCGGTTAGCGCCTGGACAGAAGCCCGGAGGAAGCCATGACCCGTCGACTCGCCCTGTCCGCCGCCGCCCTCGTCGGCTTTGCGGTGCTCTACCTGGGCTCGAACGACGCCGAGTTCAACTCGAACAACGAACCCGGCGCAGGTGCAGCGTCCATGCTGGACGTGGGTGCCGCCCACTGCGACGCCATCGCCGACATGTCCGTCTGTGTCGAGTACGTCAGCAAGGAAGAGGCGGACGCAGACTGCGTCAGCTTCGGCGGCACCGTCTCGACCGGCGCCTGCCCCGCGGACGGCCTGTCCGGCAGCTGCGCCCACGACGGCAAGGTCCGCAAGTACTACAAGACCGGCGGCTCCCCGCAGGCCGGCGACTACGCCGAGAAGCACTGCAAGAACGCCATGGCCGGCGAGTTCACCGCTCCGTAGCCGGCAGCACGTCAGTCCTGGGGCACCGGGTCGTAGCCGCCGCCCGTGATCGGGTTGCAGCGCAAGATCCGCCAGCCGGCCAGCCAGACGCCCCACAGGCCGTGGACCTCGATGGCGGTGACGCCGTAGGCCGAGCACGTCGGCCGGAACAGGCAGCTGGGCGGCGTGTAGCGGCTGATGTAGCGCTGGTAGAGCCGGATCGGCAGGATCAGCAGGCGCTTGATCACGGCACGCCCCGGCGCACGCCCGGATCGTAGTACCAGCGATCGTGGTCCGGATCCCAGGCGTCCCAGGTCGGGATCTGCTCGAGGCGATCGAGCATGGACGGCGGCACCACGCCCGGCACCAGGAAGGCCTTCTGCCGGTAGAGCGGGTACGGATTGCGCAGGGTGAAGCCCAGGACTCCGAGGATCCCCCGCGCGATGTACCAGGTGGCCTGGGGGTTCCAGCCGTGGGCGATCTTGATGACCACGCCCAGGCCGTCGGGGTACTCGGGGTGCTCGATCGCCAGACCCAGGAGCCCGTCCGCACCCTCCTTGGCGATGACCCGGCCGTCGCAGCTCTTGATGATCGTCGTGTCCAGCCGGTTGAACCCGCCGACCAGGTCGGGCTCGCGGACCATGGCCTCCCAGATCCAGTCGTCTTCCTTGTGCACGGCGAGCCAGGCATAGCAGCGGGCCAGCTCGTCCACCGTCATGGCGACCGTGGGCAGGCCATCGCCATCCCGGGCGATCCGGCGGGGCTGCCAGTCCGCACCGAGCGCTCGGCGCACGACGCCGCTGAACTCGGCGAAGACCCGGTGGGTCGGCAGCGTGTAGCCGACCGGCGAGATCCCCTGCTCCATGACCCCGCGCAGGATGGCGGCGTGGTGGCCGGAGCTGTTGTTGAACCAGCGCCGCGGGCGACGGACCTGGCGGCCGAACTGCACCAGCGGCGTGTCCAGCGGGGTCTGCATCAGGCCCCACGCGCTCTCCTCGAGGCAGCCCTGGGCGGCGGCGACGTGCTCCGCCGTGCCGTTGTGGCTGGCGACGCTGATGGCCTTCTGCTCCCAGGTCAGCACGGTCGCGAGCACCTCCGCGAACGGCTTGATGTAGAAGGGCTTCATCATCGAGCGGCCGTAGCAGAGCACGTTGCCGCCGAAGCTGTGCACCTGCTGGTCACCCGAGTACCAGGCGACCGCGCCGTGCACGGTGTTCTCGCTCACCCCGTTGCGGCGGTAGTCGACGAGCGGCTCCCACTCGACGTCCCGCCCGGTGGGGATCCCCTCCTCCCGCTCACCGAGGGGACTCCGGGGGTAGAACGGCGCGCTGGTGTCCGACATGGCTCTCCCACGGGCCAGGGTTCGTGCGCCCGGGCCGGCTCCCTTCGTAGCGCGCCGCCGGCCCGCCCGACCACGGCTTTGCGCTCGCCCGACAGAGCGGGGGAGCCCACTCGGCTCAGCCGCGGAGCGATCCGGCCCACAGCGTGATCGTCTGGGCGCCATGGTCCACGATCACCGGCAGGTCGGTCACGGTCACCGGATCGGCGAGCACGCCATCGTTCTCGAAGCCCTTGAAGACGCGGACCTCGCGGCGCTCGTCCCAGGTATCGAAGGCGGAGAGGTAGCCGCCGACCACGTCGATCACATCGGCGGC
>CALATR010000340.1 GCA_937891875.1 uncultured Pseudomonadota bacterium
CAGGGCGTCGGGAGCGCCGCCGGAGGGGACGTCGCCGCGCCGACCGGGGGGCTCCTCGCTGAACCATCCAGCTGCAACGCCGACAACAACGGGGTCGCCATGGTGGCGGACGCCGCGGACGTGCAGCTGTTCCAGCTGAAGGGCACCGACCACTGCCACTTCGAGGACCCCACCGACGGGGTGTGCACCGCCCTGTGTCGCCGCGGCTCCACGGCTGAACCGGAGCCCGCGCGCCAGACCGTGCTCGCGCTGACGGCGGGCTTCGTGCGCTGGCGTGGTGGGCTGGACGAGCGCGGGCAGGCCTACTGGACCGCCGGTTCGGACGCCCAGGACGGCCTGCCGCTGTCGCTGGTCGTGCCCTGACCGAGCCCCGTCAGGGTCCGCGTCGGTGGCCGCTTCGACGCGCGATCGTCGTTTGCCACGGGGTCGGCGGCCCCTTACGGCGTCGCTCGTTGGGTGGGGCAGAGGGCTCCGCCCGGGAGCTCCCATGGACTTGACCGCGCCCCTCTCCACGTGGATGGAGCTCGGCGGCGATCGTCGTCAGGTGGCCGATCCCGCAACGGGCATGACGAAGTACCGCGTGACGCCGCACCCGCGGGAGGGCGTGCCGCTGGGCTCGTGTACAGCGAGCTGGCCGAGCGTGCGGTCCTGGCGGGCGATGGAGGCGGAGCTCGCTCGGTGGCGCGAGGCGCCCGATCCCCTCGCCGCGGTCGAAGGCACAGCGCTCGCGACGCGGCGCCGTCTGCGCGCCCAGATGGAGCTGCCCCGGCAGGCGCGCCTGGCGCTGATGCCGTCGGGGACCGATGCGATCTACCTGGTGACCGCGCTTTCCCTGCAGGGTGCCGAGCGGGTGCATCACGTGGTGGTCGGCGCCAGCGAGCTGGGTGGAGGCACCCTGCGCGCCTCGGCGGGCCTGACGTTCTCCGATCGCGTCCCGCACCCGATCGACGCGGAGACGGCGGCGACCGTGCGGGTCGGGCAGCCGGTGGCGGGCCTGCAGGGTCGGACCGCCGCGACCCCGGTCTATCTGCGAGGCACCGATGGGGCGCGCGACCCCATGGAGCGGGTGGACGCGGAGGTCGTGCGCCTGTCCCGAGAGGTCGTCGCCGCCGGAGCGCGGGCGGTCGTGCACCTGGTCGCCCACAGCAAGACCGGCCTGCGCGCCCCCTCCGTCGAGGCCCTGCTGGCCCTGCGCGAGGAGCTCGGCGATCAGCTGGTCGTCGTCGTCGACGCAGCCCAGGGGCGGGTCGCTCCCCGCGACGTGCGCCACGCGCTGGAGCTCGGGTTCATGGTCCTGTGGACCGGCTCGAAGTTCTACTGTGGACCCCCATTCTCGGCCGCGCTGTTCCTGCCGGAGGCGTTCGCCGTGGACCCCGGCCCGCTACCCGAGGGTCTCGCTCCGTGGTTCAGCAGGTTCGACCTGCCTCAGGAGTGGCCGAAGGCGCGGGAGTCCCTGCCGATCCACGCCAACCCGGGCCTGATGCTGCGCTGGACCGGTGCGCTCGCCGAGACCGAGGCCTACCACGCGATCCCGCCGGACCGTCGCGGCCGCGTCTACCACACCTTCGCCGGCGCGGTGCTCGAGACCTTCGGGCCCAGCCACCGCCTGAAACTCGACATGCCCCAGCCGCCGGTCCACCGGCTCGCCTCGGGCCTCGGCGCCTACCCGTCCGTGTTCGGCTTTCGGGTCCGCGACGACGACGGCTGGCTCGACGCGGACGCCCTCAAGCGGGTGCACGCCCTGCTCGACACCGACCGGTCGGACCTCGCTCCGGTCCTGGGCGGTCGCTACCACGTCGGTCAGCCGGTCTCGCTCGGGCCGCCCGGCGAGGGGAAGGAGGCCGTGCTGCGCGTGGCCCTCGGCGCGCGGCTGGTGACGGAGCTGCACGGCACGGCGGACGCGGGATCGGCGTGGCTGCGGGCCCAGCTGGAGGCGGTGCGCCGCAAGACGGAGGCGATCGTCGAGCGAGGCCTGCACCGCGCCGGAGAGAGCGTATGAGCGTGCGGATCGGCGTCGACGAGCTCGAGGGCGTCGTCGAGAAGCTCCGCGCGGCCGGGGCCTGGACCGAGGGGAGCAAGGCGGTGCAGGCGGTCGATCTGCAGCGGCTGGACGCACGGATCGAAGAGCTTCAAAGGTCATTCCCGGCGGATGCGCTGCACGCCGTGGCGATCAAGGCCATGCCGCTGGTCGCGGTGCTGCGGCGGATCGTGAGCCGGGGCGCCGGGCTCGAGGCGGCGAGCTGGGAGGAGGTCGCGCTGGCCCGGGCGGCGGGCTGTCCGGGCGATCGCATCGTGTTCGACGGGCCTGCCAAGACCGATGAGGAGCTGCGGGCCGCACTCGACCTCGGCTGCTGGCTCAATGCCGACCACCCCCGGGAGCTGGAGCGCCTGGCCGCCCTGGGTGCGCCGGGGGACGCCCGGGTCGGCGTGCGGGTGAACCCCGAGATCGGAGCCGGCAGCATCGGCTTCACCAGCACGGTGGCCAAGGGCAGCAAGTTCGGCGTGCCCCTGCGCGACGCGCCCTCCCTGCGCGACCGCTTCCCGTTCCTGACCGGTCTGCACGTGCACACGGGCTCCCAGGGCTGCGGGCTGGACCTGCTCACCGCCGCCGCGTGGCGCACGGCCGAGATCGTCGAGCAGCTCGACCTGGACTGGCTCGACGTGGGTGGCGGCCTGCCCGTTCGCTACACCGACCGCGACCCCGAGCCGCCCACCGTGGCCGCGTGGGCCGAGGCGCTGGCGGGCATGCCCGGGTGGGGGAGCCGGCGCCTGCTGACCGAGGTCGGGCGCCACGTGCACGCGGGCGGCGGCATCACGATCTCGCGGATCGAGGCCGTCAAGGAGGTCGACGGCGAGCCCCTGCTGGTCGTGCACGTCGGTGCAGATCTGCTCCTGCGCCGCGTCTACCGCCCCGACGACTGGGACCACGAGTTCATCGTCACAGACCCCACAGGACGCCCCCGTCAGGGCGAAGCGCGCTCGACGAAGATCGGCGGACCTCTGTGCTTCTCGGGCGATCTGCTCGCCCGGGGCCGCGCGCTCCCCGAGGCCCGCGAGGGCGACCTGCTGATCATCCGCGACACCGGCGCCTACACCCTGTCGATGTGGTCGCGGCACTGCTCGCGGGGGCTGCCGCCCGTGTGGGGCCTCGACGGGGGGGACGTGGAGCGGTTGTTTGCAGGCGAGTCGCCGCAGGATGTAGTGAGGTTCTGGGGCGGGTAGTCGCCCCGAGGGGGGACGATGACGGACGCGGAGGAGGATCTCGGGCTGGAGGTCCGGCAGGTACGCAGCGGGACGCTGATCCGCTGGAAGGGCGGCACCGCGAGGCGGGTGCGCCGGGCTGTCGTCCTGATCGTCGTTGGCCTCGTCCTGGCGGCCTTTCCCTTCGTGTTGAACGCCGCCCTCGGACCGACCTGGGAAGGGGAGGCCCAGCTGCTCCTGGGCCTGCACGCGATCGTGCTGATGCTGGGCATGCTGGGCATGTTCGTCGGCGCCGGCATGGTCATCTTCGGCGTCTGGCGCCTCGTCCGGGGCGGCCAGGCGGGGACGCGCTTCATCAAGTACGACGACGCCGGGCTCTTCATCGCCGGCAACCGCGTCGCCTGGGCGTCCGTCGGTGGGCTGCACCTGATGGACGGCGGGGTGATGGTCACAGCGTCCCCGTCGGACGGCGGTGATCGGCCGGTGCACGAGCTCTACGCCGGAAGGAGCCCGGTCGCCGAGGAGCTGACCTGGGCCCAGGGGCAGGAGGTGATGAGGGTCATTCAGGCCGAGCAGGCCCGATCTTCGGGCGGTCACGGCAGCATGCAGGTCGGGGGCAGCGGTCCGACCGGGGTCGACACGGTCTCCGAGAGCAGCGGCCTGGACGCGGTGGAGCTGACCTGGAAGGGGCGGGGGTCGCTCCGGCTGGTGCTGGCGCTGGCCCTGGGCGCGCTCGGCTGGCCGGCGTTCAGGCTGGGGCTGTCCGGCGTGCTCGGGGTGATCACCCAGCAGGTCCCGGCGGAGGACCTGCTCTTCGACGCACCCGCTCTCGCGTTCGGCGCCGTGTTCTTCGGGGTCGCGCTGATCGCGGGGGTGGCCTCGCTGGTGAGCAACAAGCACCAGGTCCGCATCTCCCGCGCCGGGGTGCGCTTCGACCGCACGACCACCGACTGGAGCGAGGTCGGCGAGGTGCAGGTCGCCGACGAGGCGGAGTCTGCGAGCCTCGCGCGGCCGGCGAACCTGCTGGTCCGCATCGAGAACGCCATCCTGGGCGTCGTGTCCCAGCCCCACCTGCGCCGCACCTGGCAGGTCGTCAGCGTCGGGGTCCGCGACGTCCGCCCCCTGGCCCACAACCTGTCTCGGGACGAGGCCGAGCGGGTCGCCGAGGCCATCGCCAGGTTCCGACCGGCCCAGATCGGCGAGCGCGACCGCGAGGCGGAGGAGGCCATCCTGGGGATGCGGGAGGTGGAGCGGGAAGAGGTGGGGTGAGGGGGAGGGGCAAGGGCAGGCTCTACACCGCCGCCTCCTCGAACTGGTTCCGCCGGGCCCGCAGGTACGCCTCCAGCGCCGCTCGACCCTCGACCTCGCCGACCCGCTCCATGGCGTCGGCCAGTGCGGCATCCATGGCGTCGAACCAGCGCTTCCGGGTGGGGTAGAGGTTCTCGCGGCCGAAGTGGTCGGCGACGCCGACGCGCTCGAGGAGCTTCATGGCCTCGGGCAGGAGGCCGACGAGCAGCATGTGGCGGCCCTCGTTGACCATGCGGGTGTGGGCGGCGTCGAGGGCGGTGGCGGTGGTGTAGTCGAGGCCGTGGGTGCGCTTGAGCCGGACGATGAGCACCTTCACCGCGGGATCGGCGATGGCGTCGTCGATGGCGTCGGCGAGCTCGCTGGCGGCGCCGAAGAAGAGGCTGCCCTCCACGTGCAGGACCCGGATGGCGGCGAGCTGCTGGTCGGGCTCGGAGAACTGGGCCTCGCGGAAGCGGTCGCCGTCGAGGAGGAGCTTGTGCACGACGATCTGGCGGGCGCGGCGCAGGAACAGGATGATGGAGATCCCGACGCCGATGTAGATCGCCGTCTCGAGCGACACGATCCAGGTGCCCAGCAGGGTGAAGACGAAGGCGAGCTTGTCGCCGAGGTCGCCCGACAGGATCGCGCGGATCTTGCGGATGTCGACGAGGTCGACGGCGACGATGAGCAGCAGGCCGGCGAGCACGGGGATGGGGGTCAAGTCGACGATGGGCCCGAGCACGAGCAGGACCAGCACCATCATGATGCCGGCCATGACGCCGCCGAGCCGGGAGCGGGCGCCGGCGCGCTCGTTCAGGGCGGAGCGGGAGAGGCTCCCCGAGGTGGGGTAGCCGCCGAACAGGCCAGCCACGAGGTTGGCGGCACCCTGCCCGACGAACTCCTGGTCGCTGGACAGGCGCTGACCGGTGCGGGAGGCGATGGATCGAGCGACCGCGCTGGACTCGACCAGGGAGAGCACGGTGCCGGCGACGGCGATCGGGATGAGCTCCATCGAGAACGCACCCACGGAGGGCACCGTCAGCGGCGGGAAGCCCATGGGCACGGGTGCGATGTCCCGGGCCAGCGCCACGCCGTACTGGCCCAGATCGAAGAGCCACGACCCGACCACGCCCAGCCCGAGCACGATGATCGCGGTGGGCAGCTTCCAGGGCAGCAGCCGCATCAGCAGGATGGCGATGGCGGTGCCGATGCCGAGGGCGACCGACGTGAAGTTCGTGCCTCCGAGTCCCTCGATCCAGGCGAGCATCTGGTCGTAGACGTTGCCGCGGGCCCCGTCGGTGCCGGTGAGGTTCTTGAGCTGGCCGATGCCGATCAGCAGGCCGGCGCCGGTGATGTAGCCGGCCACCACGCTGCTGCTGATGTAGTCGACGATCGCGCCGAGCTTGAGCAGGCCGGCGCCCAGCTGGAACGCTCCGACCATGAGCGCGAGGACCAGCGCCGCCTCGGTGGGATCATCGGTTGCCGTGGCCGCGACGGCGGTGCCGACCAGCAGGGACAGCGCGTTGGTGGGGCCCGTGACCACGTGGGAGCTGCTGCGGAGCAGAGAGCCGATGATCGTCGGAATGGCGCCTGCAAACAGCCCTGTCGCCGGCGGGAGACCCGCGATCATGGCGTAGGCGATCCCCTGGGGCACGGCCATGAACGTGACTGCCAGCGCCGCGGTGAAGTCGAAGCGCAGCCAGGGCAGGCGGTATTGGACCAGGTCGGGGAAGAAGCGGTTCAGCATGCAGGGCCCGTATGCAATCAGCATGCCTCCCATCGGCACGCGTACCGCTGGATGGAGCATGGGCCAGGTATTTCATGCGTGGTTCATGTTTCATCTGTTTCAGAGCAACGAACGATGGAACGGTTCGTGATCCCCGGCGGAGGACGTCGGTTCAGTGTCCATGCTCCGGGCTTGCGGTGAACGGCACCATTGTTGCATGCTCGTCACGCCTGACCCCGGGGTGAACTCGATGAACTACGGCTTCGTGATCGACAACAGCAGCTGCATCGGCTGCCATGCATGCTCGACGGCATGCAAGTCGGAGAACCAGGTCCCGCTGGGCGTGAACCGGACCTGGGTGAAGTACACGGAGACCGGGAAGTACCCCGATGTCCGGCGGGCGTTTCAGGTCACGCGCTGCAACCACTGCAGCAATCCACCGTGTGTGCGCATCTGCCCGACGGGCGCGATGTACCAACGGGACGACGGCATCGTCGAGTTCGACACCGACGCGTGCATCGGCTGCAAGGGCTGCACCCAGGCCTGCCCCTACGACGCCATCTACATCGACCCCAACACCCACACCGCCGCCAAGTGCCACTACTGCAGCCACCGCGTCGACGTCGGCCTCGAGCCGGCCTGCGTGGTCGTCTGTCCCGAGCACGCCATCATCGCCGGTGACCTCGACGATCCCGCCTCCGAGATCAGCCAGAAGCTGGCCAAGAACAACGTGACCGTGCGCAAGCCCGACCAGGGCACCGCCCCCAAGGTCTTCTACATCGAGGGCAACGACATCGCCCTGCACCCGACCGCGCTCCCTCGCGAGCCCGCCGGCATGATGTTCTCCGACGTGCTCTCCCTGCACCCCGGCGAGCAGGTGCACGTCGGCGGCAGCAAGGCCTCCGCCGGCGTCGGCACCACCTCGGGCGCCGACTCCCGCCGCCGTCCCCAGCCCCAGGGCCTCGATGAGGTCGGTCCGCTCAACGTGGGCGGCAAGATGGCCGAGCACATGGTCCAGGTCGGCTACAACGCCCAACACAAGATCCAGTGGCACTGGCAGATCCCCCTCTACGTCGTCACCAAGCACATCGCGGGTGGCGCGTTTGCGTTCATGGCCATGGCGGCGCTGCTCCCGGACAGCTGGCTGCCGTTCTCGCCCATGGCGATGGTCGGCGGCGGCCTGCTCGCCATCGTGATGACCTTCATCACGCTCTTCCTGCTCATCATCGACCTCGATCGCCCGGACCGCTTCTTCTTCCTGCTGGTCCGCCCGCAGTGGCGCTCCTGGATCGCCCGCGCCGCGTGGATCCTGTCCATCTTCAACGCGGTGTCGATGGGCTGGTGGGGCCTCGAGACGGTGGCCTGGCTCGCTGGAATCGAGGTTCCCTGGGCACTTCGGGCCGTGCTCGCCGTCATCGTGCTGCCGCCCGCGGTGATGGCCGCGCTCTACACGGCCTTCCTGTTCGCCCAGGCCGAGGGTCGCGATCTCTGGCAGTCCACCCACGTGCCGGTGCAGATGTTCCTGCACATGCTCGTGTTCGGCGCGCTGCCCTTCGCCGTCATCGGCACCATGGCCGAGCCCGCGCGCATCGTGCTGCTGGTGGCGCTCGCCGGCTCCGCCCTGGTCACCCTGGTCAGCGACCTGTGGATGCCCCACAGCTCCGAGCTCGCCCGTCGCGCGAACCAGGAGATGGTCTCGGGTCGCTACCGCCGCCACTTCTGGTGGGGCGGCATCGGCATGGGCCACATCCTGCCGCTGCTCTTCGTCGTGATCGCGGCGCTCTTCGGCGGCATCCCCGCCGCAGGCGCCGTGCTCACCGCCGGCGTCGTGCTGGCGCTCGGTCACTACCTGTACAACACGGCCTTCGTCATGGCCCCCCAAGAACTGCCCAACAGCTGAAAGGAGACGCGTCATGTCCGTGCCCCAGCGCCTCGCCGACACGCTCGCCCGTCTCCTCGGACTGCCCGAGAGCCGCGGCGCCGCGTTCGCCCAGGGAGCCAGCGGCCCCCGCACCGACGAACCCAAGGCCAACCCGGAGGGGACCACCTTCGGCCAGCCCACCTACGGCCGCTCCCAGGAGGAGCCGTCCGGCGAGCTCATCACCGTCCGCCACCCCGACGGGCGCATGTCCAGCTACCCGCCACCGTCGCGGTGGGACGACTGGGTCGAGTGGGAGTCCACCGCCTGGCCCCGCAAGGTCGCCCGCCGCTACACCCTGGTGCCGACCATCTGCTTCAACTGCGAGTCCGGCTGCGGCCTGCTCGCCTACGTCGACAAGACGACGTTCGAGATCCGCAAGTTCGAGGGCAACCCGGTGCATCCGGGAAGTCGCGGTCGAAACTGCGCAAAGGGCCCGGCGACCCACAACCAGATCTACGACCCCGAGCGCATCCTCTACCCCCTGAAGCGGGTGGGCGAGCGCGGGGGCGGCGAGTGGAAGCGGGTCAGCTGGGAGGAGGCGCTGACCGACATCGCCGAGAAGATGCGGGAGAGCCGGAAGAAGTCCAAGACCGGCATCACCTACCACGTGGGTCGCCCGGGAGAGGACCACTACGCCAACCGGGCCATCCAGGCCTGGGGCGTCGACGGCCACAACTCCCACACCAACGTCTGCTCGGCGTCCGCGCGCACCGGGTACTACCTGTCGGCCGGCTTCGACCGTCCCAGCCCCGACTATGCCCACGCCCAGGCGATCCTGCTGATCTCGAGCCCCCTCGAGACGGGCCACTACTTCAACCCGCACGCCCAGCGGATCATGGAGGGCAAGAAGAAGGGCGCGAAGATCATCACGCTCGATCCTCGACTCTCGAACACGGCCTCCAAGTCGGACGTGTGGCTGCCCACCTGGCCCGGCTCCGAGGTCGCGGTGGTGCTGTCCTTCGTGAACCACCTGCTGCAGACCGGCCAGGTGAACCTGCCGTTCATGGAGCGCTGGGTCGACTGGAAGGGCTTCCTGGCCCGCGCCCACGAGACCATCACCGATCCCGAGGTGCTGCAGCACTGCGGCGAGGGCAAGGGCTTCAGTGACTTCGTCGCCGCGCTGACGGCGCTGTACCGGGAGTTCACCTTCGAGCACGTGGCCGAGGTCGCCGAGGTGCCCGTAGAGCGCCTGCGCGAGGCCGCCGAGTACATCGCCCGCGCAGGAACCCGGATCGCCGCCCACAACTGGCGCTCCGCCTCCATCGCCAACCGCGGCGGCTGGCAGGTCACCCGCGCCCTGTCGCTCCTGCACGCGGTCACCGGCAGCCTCGGCAGCCCCGGCGGCACCCAGGCCAACTCGTGGAACAAGTTCAAGCCCAAGCCCTTCAAGGAGGCGCCGCCCATCGACGCCTGGGACGAGGTGCAGCTCCCCAACGAGTACCCCTTCGCCCACTTCGAGATGAGCTTCCTGCTGCCGCACTTCCTCGAGGAGGGCCGCGGCACCATCGACGTGTACTTCACCCGGGTCTACAACCCGCTGTGGACCAATCCAGACGGCTTCATGTGGTACCGCATGCTGCGCGATCACGACAAGATCGGCATGCACATCGCGCTGACGCCCACCTGGAACGAGTCGGCCTGGTTCGCCGACTACGTGCTTCCCATGGGCCACTCCGGCGAGCGGCACGACTTCGTCAGCTACGAGACCCACGCCGGCAAGTGGATCGGCTTCCGCCAGCCGGTGCGCCGGGTCGCCATGCAGCGCGCGGGCATCGAGGTGGACTACACCTATGAGGCCAACCCGGGCGAGGTCTGGGAGGAGTCCGAGTTCTGGAACGAGGTGTCCTGGCGCATGGACCCCGATGGATCGATGGGGATCCGCCAGTGGTTCGAGAGCCCGAACGACCCGAGCCGGCCGATCACCCAGGACGAATACTGGGCCTGGATCTTCGAGCACAGCGTGCCTGGGCTCCCCGAGGCCGCCGCAGAAGAGGGGATCACGCCGCTTGCATACATGAAGAAGTACGGTGCGTTCGAGGTCGTACGCGACAACTATGCACCCTACGAGGCCGCGGTCGACGGCGAGGTCGACGGGGACTTCGTGGTCAAGGGCGGCAAGCAGGTGGGCGTCGTCGTCGGCAACGGCGAGAAGAAGGCCGGCTTCCCGACCCCGTCGGGCAAGATCGAGATCCTGTCGGGCACGCTCATGGACTGGGGCTGGAAGGAGCCCGAGTACAGCGTGCCGTGGCCGCTTCCGTCCCACGTCGCCAAGTCGGAGATCCCCTTCGAGGACGGCGGCATGCTGCTCCTGCCGAACTTCCGGCTTCCGACGCTGATCCACACGCGATCCGCGAACGCCAAGTGGCTGGTGGAGATCAGCCACCACAACCCCGTGTGGGTCAACACCATCGACGCGGATCGCATGGGCGTTCAGACCGGCGATCTGCTGCGGATCGAGACCGAGATCGGCTGGTTCGTGGACCGGGTGTGGGTGACCGAGGGCATCAAGCCCGGCATCGTCGCCATCTCCCACCACCTCGGTCGGTGGCGCCTCAAGGAGGATCGGGGCCTGAACCGCATGTCGTCCGCCCTGGTCGACATCGACGAGCAGGGCACGAAGTACGGCCTGTCGGTGAAGCACGGCGCGGCGAAGTTCAAGAGTGGCGATCCCGACACCGAGCGGATCTGGTGGGAGACCGTGGGCGTGCACCAGAACCTCGCCCACGCCGTGCACCCCGACCCCATCTCCGGCGCGCACTGCTGGCTGCAGAAGGCGGTCAACGTGCGCAAGGCGGCCCCGAACGAGCGCTACGGCGAGATCCACGTCGACACCGAGAAGTCGATGGCGGTCTACCGGCAGTGGCTGTCGTGGACCCGCTCGGCGGTGGACCACAGCCCCGATGGCACCCGGCGCCCGGCGTGGCTCAAGCGCCCGCTGAAGCCCGTGAAGTCGGCGTACAAGCTTCCTGATGGCGTGTGGAAGGGAGGGTCGGCCAAGTGAGCGATCCCGCTTCTGTGCGCCGCGCCTGGTCCCGCCTGTACGGTCTGCTCGGCCACCTGCTCCTGGACGGGTGGTCGGCGGACGGGCTGGCGACCGCCCGCGCGCTCCCGGCCCTGGCCGAGCACCTGCCCGACCTGGATGACGATCGGCTGGCGGCGCGGCACCACGCGGCCTTCGGCACCGGCGTGCCCCCCTACGTCGGGGTGCTGGTCGGCAGCGAGGGTCACATGGGCGGCGAGCGGACGCGGGAAGCGGCGGATCTGCTGGAACGCACCGGCATGCAGGCCAATCGTCGCGACGTCGAGTCCGACCACGTCGGTCTGCTCCTGCGCGCCGCGGGCTTCCTGCTGGCCGCGGAGGTCGAGGCGCTGGAGGACGGCCGCAGCGAGGTGATCGCCACCCTGCACGACCTGCAGCGCGAGCTCCTCGACCGTCACCTCCTCGCGGCGTGGCCGCCGCTGATCGTCGCGCTCCGAGGCCTGGAACTGGCCGAGTGGAGCGCCGTCGTCGGCCTCGCTGGCGAGCTGATGGTCGCCCACCGCCACGCGCTCGGCGGGGCAGGGGAGGCGGGGCTCGATCCGGTCGAAGGCGGCCTGCTCGACGACCCCAAGACCGGCCTGAAGCGGGTCGCGCGCTGGCTCACCGTGTGTGGTCAGACCGGCTGCTGGCTCACCCGCAAGGACGTCGACGAGCTGGCCATGGCCGCCGATGTGGCCCGCGGCTTCGGCGACCGCGCCAACATGCTGGAGAGCCTGTTCTTCGCCGCGGTGGACCACCAGCGCATGGACGCAGTGCTGGACGCCCTGCTCGACAAGATCGCCACCTGGGAGCGGGCAACCGCGGAGATCGGCGAGGGCGGGCTGCCGGTCCAGCCCTGGCTCGAGCGCCTGGACGGGACCCGGGCGATGGTGCGGCGGATGCGGGTCGAGATCTGAATTCCGCACAGTTGCAGGGCGTTGCTGACTGGTTCAGTTTGCATGAATGCAAACTGGTAGTTATCTTGGATGTGAATCCCATCCAGGAGAACTCATGTCATACATCCAGGTCCGGGACGTCCTCGACAACATGGCCCTTGTCCACGAGCGTCTCCAGCTCCACTACGACGAGCAGGCAGCGCTCACGACCAACGCGTCGGTGCAGGAGGCCCTGCGCCACGCTGCCGATCGCGCCGAGCAGGCTGCACTGCTCTTCGATAGCACCAGCAACGATCAGGGACTGAACCGCTGGCTGCAGTTCGACCCGACCCAGGACGCGGTCAGCCGCCTCTCCGCGGTGCGGATCGACAACCGTCGTGGCGCCGAGCGTGTCATGCGCGACCTGCTCTCGGTGGAAGAGCTGATCCTGGCTGCGCTGACCCGCCTCGCGGAGCAGGGCATGACCGAGCGTCTCGCCCACCTGCTGGGTCGCGTGCGTGACCTGCAGGCTACCCGGACGCGCCAGCTCGCCTTCGCGCTCGCCTCGCTGACCCAGGGCGGTCCCAACCGTGAGGACAGCCCGCCGATGAGGCGGAACAACCGGGAGGACAGCCCGCCGGTCAGTCCCCGATGACGATGCGCTCGACGATGACGGGCTCCTGGGGCTTGTCCCGGGAGTCGGTCGGAAGGCGGGCGATCCGCTTGACCACCTCCACGCTGGCGGCGTCGCACTGACCGAAGATCGTGTGCTTGCCGTCGAGATAGGCGAGTGGAACCTCTGCGACGAACCACTGGCTGCCGTTCGTGTTGGGTCCCGAGTTGGCCATCGCGAGCACGCCCGGTCGGTCGAAGGTGCGCCTCGAACCGTAGGTCTCGTCGATGAACTTGTAGCCGGGGCCGCCGCTGCCGGTGCCGGTGGGATCGCCTCCCTGGATCATGAACTCCGGGATCACCCGGTGCAGCACGGTGCCGTCGTACAGCGGTGCGGCGCGCTTCTCCCCCGTCCCTGGGTCGAGCCAGGGCTGGGTGCCCCGAGCGAGCCCCACGAAGTTGCCCACGGTCACGGGCGCCATGCGCCAGAGCAGCACGCAGTCCAGCGTGCCCTCCGAGGTCTCGATGTGTGCGGTGAGGTTTCCGTCCTCGTCGACGCCGAGGAGCTCGCTGAAGGCCCGCACCGGTGCGTCCGCCGTGGCGAGCGCTCCCCCGTCGCCGAGCGGCAGGCCGGCCTTGGAGGCGAGCGGGAGGTAGCGCTCCAGATCGCCGGCGGCACGGGTCGCACTCAACAGCGAGGGCAGGGCGGGGAGATCCGCGGCCAGCGCGGTCTCGAGGGGGCCGATGGCCTCGGCGGGCCGGTCTGCTGCGAGCAGCTGCAGCCCGTGCATCATGGCCAGCACCGGCTGGTCGGGGAAGCGGGTGGCGACCGCGGCGAGGTCCGGCTCCCCCTCCTCGGGCCGGGCTCCGGTCGCCATGAGGATCAGCTGGCGCATGGCGTGGACTTCCCCGTTGTCGGGCAGCAGGCGCGTCGCCGCCAGGCTGGCCGACAGGGCGCGCTCGAGGTCGCCGGCGGCGTAGGCTGCGAGGCTGGTCCCGTACTGCACGCAGCCATTGTCGGGGTTGTCGCCCCCGAGGTCGATGAGGAACCGGCCCAGCTCGGGGTCCAGCTTGCTGTCCTGGCTCGAGCGGTACAGATCGATGCTGGCGCGGGCCAGGGAGGACGCTCCCGGATCCGTCAGGGTGTTCGCAGACTGCAGGGCTGTGTCGGCCTCGCCGCGCTCCAAGGCCTCGAGCATCAGCGCCCACGCGTCGCGGTCCTTGCGCTTGAGGCCCTCTCCGGGCGCAGGCACGCAGATGGCGTTGGCCGGGCGGGTCGGGGTGAGCCAGGTGTCCACCGGGGCCGGCGCGCCCTTGGGGCAGCCAGCGAGCGTGGCGGCTCCGAGGCCGGCGAGGCAGGCGAGAGAGACGGGGGTGGGGGTGCGCATGGTCCTCCGTGACCGACCGCGCCTATCGTCCGATCGCCCTCGGTGCGACTGACCCTCCACTGCGGCGCTCCCAGATCCGAGATCGGGGCATGAGCTTGCGGCTGCGCCTCCTGCTGATCGTCTGCCTCACGTTCGCGGCCGTGTTCGCGGGCGCGTGGACCACGAGCCTGTACGTGCGCCACATCGAGCGGGTGCGGGTCGACGCGCGGCAGCAGGCGCTCGATGCCGAGACTCGGCTGGACGACGCGCACGACGCCCTCATCGCGGAGCTGCACCTGCGGCGATCCCCCGGGATCGACCTGGAGCTGGTGCAGAGCCATGCGGTTGCCCGAGAATCGGCCTTGCAGGGATTGATCCGGCGGGTTGGCATTCAGGATGCCGACGCCC